>JAFYOD010000174.1 GCA_017556515.1 Lachnospiraceae bacterium | reverse complement strand
TGCTATGGATTCCTGGGAAGGCAGCCAGCTGAACCAGGCGAAAGAGATCCTTGCATACGAGCTTACAGCTCTTGTTCACGGTACAGAAGAGGCTGAGAAGGCACAGGCAAGTGCGAAAGCATTATTTGCAGGCGGTGCAGCAGCTGAGATGCCGACAGCAGAGTTAACAGACGCTGATTTCGTTGACGGTTCCATCGACCTTCTTTCTGTTGTACAGAAATCCGGTCTCTGCGCATCCCGTTCCGAGGCTAGAAGAAACGTAGAGCAGGGCGGCGTTGCTGTTGATGGCGAGATCGTAAAAGACATCAAAGCTACATTTACAAAAGAGCAGTTCGCAGGCGAAGGCATTGTTGTAAAACGTGGTAAGAAAAACTTCCGCCGTGTGGTTGTGAAATAATTTGTCTTCTTAATATTGGGGGAAAACATGGATATTTTAAAATTAGCACAGGACAATTATGACTATGCAGTGAAGATCCGCAGACATCTTCATGAGAATCCGGAGCTGACAAGCTTTGAGTTCAATACACTGGAACTGATCAAGAATGAGCTCACTTCTATGGGAATCGAGTGGGTAGAGGTACCGGACGGCGGCATCGTTGGCCACATCCACGGTGGAAAACCGGGTAAGATGGTTCTTATGAGAGCAGATATGGATGCACTTCCGATCCAGGAGAGCACACAGAATCTGGTTGGCGAGAAAGTTTGCGTATCCAAAGTTCCGGGCGTATCCCACGCATGTGGTCATGATATGCATACAGCAATGCTTCTTGCAGAGGCAAAGATCTTAAATGAGATCAAAGATGAGCTGAATGGTGATGTGATCCTTTGCTTCGAGCGAGGCGAAGAGGGCGGCGGCCAGGTTGCAAATCTTCTTCCGTATATCGTAGAAGAGATGAAACTGCCGATCGTGTCTTGTGTGGCTTCCCACGTAAAATGGGACGTTGAAGCAGGTCAGATTTCTGCAGAGCCGGGAGCAGTTATTTCCGGCGGTTACGGTTTCCGTATTAAACTTCACGGTCTTGCAGGTCACGGTTCCCGTCCGGACCTTGGACACAGTGTATTAGACTGCTTCCACAGCATCTACGCACACATGAACATGAACCGTATGAAATACGTATCTCCGACAGAGATCCTTACATTCTCCATCGGTAAAGTAAACTGCGGTACTGCACTCAACATCATTCCGGATGAGCTGACATTTGAAGGTACAACACGTACATTCAACATCGAAGGCGCAGGCGAGCCGTTTATGAACCAGTTCAAAGCAGTGTTAGAGGCAGAGTGTAGACTCCACCACTGCACATACGAAGTGATCTCCATGAAGGATCCGTTATTCGAGAACTACAACAACCCGAAATGTGCGGAGATCGCACAGAATGCGGTTAAGAAATACCTTGGCGAAGGTGCGATCGCAAAAGCGGAGCCGTGGATGGCATGTGAAAGCATGCAGGCATACTTAAAGTACTGGCCGGGCGTGATCACATTCACAGGTATCAAGAACGATGCGATGGGTACAGGTGCAAACCACCATACTCCGGAGTTCGAAGTTGATGACAAGGGTATGATCGCAGGTATCACATCTGCAATCGGCTACGTGATCGAGTTCCAGAACTACGAGGGCGAGATTCCGTTCACACCGTACAAAGGAAATATCAGAGAACTTTCTTCCAGAAACTTCTAAAAATAAAAAGACCTCAGGAAAAATTCCTGGGGTCTTTTGTTGTTATTGGTACTGTGCCTGATGCATCTCGTAGTAAAATCCGCGAAGTTTCATCAGTTCGTCATGATCTCCGCGTTCCACTACGTTTCCGTCGCGAACGACCAAAATGCAGTCGGCATTTCGGATGGTAGACAGTCGATGGGCAACTACAAAGCAAGTCTTATCTTCCATAAGGGTGCGCATAGCAGCCTGGATCTGATGCTCGGTGCGGGTATCGACATTGGATGTCGCCTCATCGAGGATCAGCATCGGAGTCTTCATGAGCAGTGCTCGTGCGATGGTAAGCAGCTGTTTCTGTCCCTTGGAAATGTTGGTTCCGTCATCGATCAACAGAGTGTCGTAACCTTGCGGAAGACTTTCAATGTAGTGATGGATGTGGGCAGCTTTGGCAGCTGCGATAACCTCTTCTCGCGTTGCCTCCGGGCGTCCGTAGGCAATGTTTTCGTAAATCGTTCCATAGAACAACCAGGTATCCTGCAGAACCATGGAGTAAGAAGATCGCAGGCTTTTTCTTGTGATATCCACAGAACTGAGTCCATCCACAAGGATTTTTCCACTGTCGATATCATAAAATCGCATCAGCAGGTTGATAAAGGTTGTTTTTCCTGCACCTGTCGGACCAACGATGGCGATCAGACTGCCTTTTGGCGCGGTCATACTGAAGTCTTTTAAGATCACCTTGTCTTTTGTATAACCAAAGTTCACATTCTGAAGTTCCACATTGCCTTCGACGTTGCCTTCTTCGACCGGAAGTGCGACTGCATTCAAGGCGTCAGCCGGTTCCGGATCTTCATCAATGACTTTAAATACACGTTCT
>JAFYOD010000173.1 GCA_017556515.1 Lachnospiraceae bacterium | reverse complement strand
TTCTGTTATTTATCAAGTACGAGAGCCATGTCTTTATTCAGCAGATATGGCCTTAAATAAGCGACGGTGCTGCACATAGGAAGAAGATCGTCAGATAACGGAATCTTTAATTCCTCACGGATATAATGCAAGCGTTTTTGCATACGTTCCCACAGTTCCGGATATTCATCCTGAATTTGTTTTTTCAGATCTGCATCAGCCAAAACAACAGTGCTTTCTGCAGAAGCGCCTGCAAACCCTGCTTTCGATGGAATGATGTCGATCTGGAAGATCATTCCGCTCTTTAACACTTCCTGTGAACCCTCATAAACCGGGGAAGCAAGCCATTCTTCTTCAGCAACCAGATGTCCCGGACAAAGACTCCAGTGATATTCAGATTTTGGAAGAACGGATTCGATGATATCATAGAGTTCGCCTCCGGTCATTCCGATCCGGATCTGTTTCATCCAAGTGGTATAAGCATGATAATAAGGAATTGCCAGTTCAGTCAGATATCCGCGAGCAGATTCCGGAAGATCCTCTGTGCAATGAACGGCATATCCTGCACGGCTGGACAGACCGCCGGCGTATCCGACTGTCATAGAGATCGGATCTCCAAGCTGTACGTTTTTGGCAGTCGGAAACATATTTCCTTTGATAAAACGTTCTCCGGCAGCAGCAATGGTGGTAACACTTGTGTGCTGACCGAAACGAACCAGCTTGTCACCCAATTCTAATTCAGAAACACCAATGTCCAACGCATTCATCGCATCCAGCATACAATCTGATGCGAGGGCAGCTCCATACTCATAATGTGCGATCTCGTTTGCATTGTTTGTAACACGCGCGCCATTTTCTCCGATAAAGATCGCTGTTTCGTTGGTAATCAGACTATGATCTCCAACGAGTGTTCTTGTGGCGTCTAAGATAAATGCCGGGATATCGAACAGTTCTATTCCTGCATTGGCAGCACTTGTGAAATACTTCCATCCAACGATTCCCACACGCTGATCCTTGGTGATGCCTGCTTCCGCAAGCAGTTCAATAAACGGTTTATCATTGTAAGACGGCTGATTCGGAAGAGAGAACATGGACACGTGTACTGCACGGCAAGAGAAACGTGCCTTGGAACATTTATTTAGATTTTCATTTCCTAACATGAGAACCATGTCTCCGCTTTTATCCAGGATCAGGAGCGCTTCTTCAAAGCGTGTATAAAAACCTACCAGATATGAGAAATTGTTTCCGTGTTCCACATCGCAGTAGATCATAAGCTTATCCAGCCTTTTTTGATTCATGCGGGCCAGAATTTTTTCTTTTCGTTCTTCCATTGTCTGATCACTGAAAAGAACCGGAAGTGCACAATCTTTTTCCGGAGCTGGAAGTGATCTGTAAATTACATTTTGCGGTTTCATGTGAGAATCCCTTTCATTCTTGTTAAATAAAGTAATGCTTCAGCCAGCGTTTTAACTGACTCATCCACATCTGGTCATAGATCATATCATTGTTGATATCATCGCAGGTCTGCTCATCTGCAGTGGAAAGTCCATGTCGGCCAAACGGATAGATATGGAGTTCCACAGGAACCTGATGCTTAGTCAGTGCAGAAGCATAGACAAGGCTGTTTGCCACCGGAACTGAGGCATCAGAGGCTGTATGCCAGATAAATGCCGGAGGGGTTGTAGTGGAAACGTTTTGTTCGCAGGAATGATAAAGAACCTCTTCTGCAGACGGTTCATGTCCTAGTAGGTTCAGGATACTTCCCTGGTGTGTGAAACTCATATCGGCAGTAATGACCGGATAGGAGAGAACGGTTGCATGAACCGG
>JAFYOD010000172.1 GCA_017556515.1 Lachnospiraceae bacterium | reverse complement strand
GAGCACCCGGAATCGATACCATATCCATCTCTCTGGTCGCGCGGATCACTTCTTCACAGGTATCCGGAGAAATAATAAACTTCGCTCCTGCCTGTTTCGCCATCTCAACCATCTCGATTGTTGTAACCGTACCTGCACCAAACGCCATAGTCTCACTAAGTGCTTCGTTTAACATCTCGATTGTTTTTACAGTACGGAGACGTTCCTCATGACTTCTCTGGTCAAAGGTAACTTCCAATAAATTTACACCGCCCTCGTGCAGAGCCTTAGCAAGATTTACACAATCCTCTTCGTATACTCCACGCACAATGGCGATCACTTTTTCATCTAAAATTTTCTGTATGATCGTATCTCTCATAAAAACCTCCATGAGTAAAATCCTACTATTAATAACAACTATATCTATCTGTTATTTTATCCGATATCCACACATTTGTAAAATACAACTTTCGTTTTCCCACTTTTTTATATCTTTTCACCGTAAAACATGCTATAATTACTACAATTAACACACCATCCATACGGAATAAAGGGGGCAATTTTATGGCAGCAAAATCAGTCGGTACACTTATTAAAGAGGCAAGAACAAATGCAGATCTTACTCAAGAACAGCTTGCCCGCAAGATTTCCGGATTGTCTGCAGAAGACATCAGTCTTGCAGAACGCGGCAAAAAAACTCTGACTCAGGATCAGTTAAAACAGATTGCAAAGATCACAGGTGTTACACAGTCATCTTTGATCAATGCCTCAAAAGGTACTTCAGCGAAGAAAACTTCCTCTACCTCTTCTTCCTCAGGTTCCAAAACAAGCTACATGGTAACTGCTGAAGAAAAGAAGCTGATCCAGCTTTATCGAAAATCCGATGCCGCAACGAAAAAATCGGTGCTGAATCTATTAAATGTAAAGGCAAATGCCACTGAGATGATCTTAGAAACGCTCATGGACAATGTACAAAATATTTTCAGTGGTAAAAAATAAATTTTTGACCAGAACATAAACGCCAATATACAAGGGCACTGAATATACCCGATTATTCAGTGCCCTTATTTTTATTGGCGTTTTACTGTTTGATCTGTTTTTCGATCATTCCAATTCCCATATACATCATTCCTGACATCACACACAAAATAAATATGGATGACATGACTAAGGATAACTGAAATGTTTGGCTGCCATAAATGATCAAATACCCCAATCCTGCTCTTGCGACCAAAAATTCTCCGATGATCACTCCCACAAGGCACAGTCCGATATTCACCTTCATATTGCTGACGATCATTGGAATCGATCCGGGAAGCAACACTTTTGTCATGATATCTTTTCTGGACCCGCCAAGAGAAATAATCAATTTTATCTGGTCCGGATCCATATTGGAAAATCCATTATGAAGAGTCAATATCGAACCAAAAATGGCTACGGAAATCGCAGCGACGATGATCGTACGCACATTCGCGCCTAACCACACGATCAGGATCGGAGCCAGCGCCGATTTAGGCAGGCTGTTAAGCATAACCAAATATGGATCTGCCACCTCTGAGATCATCTGATTGGACCAAAGAATGATCGCGCCTCCGATCCCAAGCACAATAACAAAGAAAAAGCTGATCAAAGTTTCCAGGATCGTAATTCCTGTGTGATAAAAAATGCTGCCGTCACGAACCATTTCATTGAAACAGAAAAATATTCGCGACGGAGAACTGAATATAAAATCATTGATCAGTCCTGCTCTTGCCCCGACTTCCCATGCGCCTAAAAGCACAAACAAAACCAATCCCCTGATAATTGTTACCCATCGACGCCTTTTCATTTGTCTTTCCACAAATTCTAACTGTGCAGATGTCACCTGTTCCGTCATGATACACCTCCCTCCCGCAGCGAATTCCATACATCGTTAAAATAAGAAGAAAATTCCGGACAGTTGCGACGTAACAAAGGACTGTTCGCATTGTCCGGAAAACAAATAGGAATGGTAGTTTTGATCTGTGCCGGACGTTTTGTCAGGATCAAAATCCGATCAGCAACGCTCACGGCTTCCGAAAGATCATGGGTTACCAGAATTGCGGTTTTCCCCTGACTTCGAATGATCATACTGATATCATCACAGACCGCAAGTCTTGTCTGATAATCAAGAGCAGAGAAAGGTTCATCCAAAAGTAAAATATCCGGCTGCAATGCTAAAGTTCTTATTAATGCAGCCCTCTGCCTCATTCCCCCGGACAATTCCGATGGTTTCATATCAGAAAACGCATCAAGTCCATATGTCATCAGTAATTTTCTCACCCGTTCCTTACTTACTTCATTTAACTTCTTCTGAATTTCCAATCCGAGACAAGCATTAGAAAAAATATTTCTCCATTCCAGAAGATGATCTTTCTGCAACATATAACCGATTCGCGGATCCGCTCCGACCATTTTATTTCCATCAATCCATATTTCACCATCAGATGGTGTGATCAATCCACTGATCAAAGATAGTAAGGTGGATTTACCACAGCCAGAAGGGCCTACGATGGCAAGAAATTCACCCTTTTTGACTGAAAATGATATATCGGAAAGAGCCCTTGTTTCCCCATCCATAGAATGGAATGAATGGCTCAAATGCTTTACTTCCAACTTTGGGATCATGGACCACCTCTCAACAAACACTGATTTGTTATAAGATATGTAAACCATTGACAGACGTGAAAGTTTTTATTATGATGGACAAAGAGTTCTTATTTTTCAGAGTTAGTAAGGCTATTTACCAGGAGGAGCATATGTTGTTTTACAGCAGCTTAGATAAGATCATGACACAGGATTTAGGTAACCGCGGCTTTTTACGTGTGCTGCCGGCTAACCCGGTTGCAGAAACCGCAGAAAGCTTAAAAACGGCTTCCAGAGTTATTCTTCTTACCGGATTCCCGGTTCGATTAGGTGAAGATAACTTTATTGGAGAGACAGACGGACCTTCCGGTACTGCCAATCTTGCTTCTGCCTTTACAAACGCAAACGCAGAAGTCCTTGTTGTAACTGATCAGGCCTCCTACAAACTTATGAAAGAAGCCCTTGCTTATCGTGCACCAAAAGCAAACCTTGCTTTGCTTCCTGAAAAAGATACGGAATCCTTCATCAGATCCTGCATCGCAGATTTTGCTCCGACTCATTTCATCAGCCTTGAACGACCGGGCAAAGCGATGGATGGACACTACCACAATATGCGTGGTGAACTGATCGATGATATGATCACAGATTCCGATCTGTTCTTATCTGAATCCAAACGCTTCGGTGCTGTTACGATCTCCATCGGAGACGGAGGCAATGAAATGGGCATGGGTACTTATTATACTCAGGTTGCTAAACATGTTCCATGCGGAGATATCATCGGAACCGCAGAAGGTGCAGATCTGGCACTAGCCAGCGGCGTATCAAACTGGTGGGGCTGGGGAATTGCAGCACTTCTTTCTCTTCAAACCGGAAAGAATCTCCTTCCGTCAGAATCTGAAGAGATCGAACTCTTACACCGTGTCGTGTTAGCCGGCGGTGTTGACGGATGCACAAAAGAAAATGTTGATACCATCGACAATCTTCCGCTGGAAGCGCATCTTGCACTTCTTCGCGAGGTCATTGCACTTGTAAAGAATCAAATTTAAATATAAAAGGCGAATGCAAGATTTAACATTCTTACATTCGCCTTTTTCTTTTATTTGTCTGCGTTGATATAGTTGATCAGACCACCTGCAGAAATGATCTTCTGCATGAACGGCGGGAATGCCTGACCTTTGTATGTTTCATTCTTTGTGATGTTATGGATCATACCGCTGTCAAAATCGATCTCCACTTCATCTCCTGCCTGGATCGCTTTAGAAGCCTCTGCACATTCAATGATCGGAAGTCCGATATTGATCGCATTGCGGTAGAAGATTCTTGCAAATGTCTCTGCGATCACACAGCTGACACCTGCACATTTGATAACCAACGGTGCATGTTCTCTGGAAGATCCGCAACCGAAGTTCTTCTGAGCAACCATGATATCGCCCTTCTGTACGTTCTTGATAAACTCTTTATCAATATCTTCCATACAGTGTTTCGCTAATTCAAATCCATCTGTAATATTCAGATAACGTGCCGGAATGATAACATCAGTATCTACGTTATCTCCATATTTAAATACTTTACCTTTCGCCTGCATATATGATCCTCCTATTACATTCCGATTTCTTCCGGTCCGGAAATCTTTCCGGTTACCGCACTTGCTGCTGCCACTGCCGGGCTGCAAAGGTATACTTCGGATTCCACATGGCCCATACGACCAACGAAGTTACGGTTTGTTGTAGAGATACATCTCTCACCCGCTGCAAGAATACCCATATAACCACCAAGACACGGTCCGCAAGTCGGTGTGCTGACAACAGCGCCTGCCTCGATAAAGATCTCAAGAAGTCCTTCTCTCATGGACTGTAAGTAGATCGCCTGTGTCGCCGGGATAATGATACAACGTACGTTCTTTGCAACTTTCTTGCCCTTTAAGATCGCAGCTGCCTCACGCATATCCTGAAGGCGGCCATTTGTACAAGAACCGATCACAACCTGATCAATCTTTACATCGTCAAATGTACCGATCTCTTTTGTATTTTCCGGAAGATGCGGGAAGGAAATTGTGGACTTCAGTGTAGAAAGATCGATCACATATTCTGCCTCGTATTCTGCATCTTCGTCTGCTTCGTAAACTGTATACTCTTTTGTGCTGTGTTCTTTGATATATTCGATAGTCTTTTCGTCTACCGGGAAAATACCATTCTTTCCGCCTGCCTCGATCACCATGTTACAGATTGTAAAACGATCATCCATGGAAAGGTGAGCAATACCGTCACCAAAGAATTCCATAGATTTATAAAGAGCACCGTCAACACCGATCATACCAATGATATGAAGGATAATATCTTTACCGCTGATCCACGGATTCGGCTTTCCTGTAAGAACAAATTTTAATGCGGACGGAACCTTGAACCAGGCTTTACCTGTTACCATACCGGCTGCCATATCTGTACTTCCAACACCGGTAGAGAATGCACCAAGCGCACCATATGTACATGTATGAGAGTCTGCACCGATCACTGCGTCGCCTGCAACTACAAGACCTTTTTCCGGAAGAAGCGCATGCTCAATACCCATACATCCAACATCAAAATAGTTTACAATTTCATGCTCATTCGCGAAATCACGACAACACTTGCAGTTCTCTGCAGATTTGATATCTTTATTCGGAATGAAATGATCCATAACGAGCGCGATCTTGGATTTATCAAAGACGCTCTGTTCATTCATTTTTTTCATCTCATTGATCGCTACCGGAGAGGTAATATCGTTACCGAGAACCATATCCAGATTTGCTTCGATCAACTGTCCTGCTTCTACTTTATCCAGACCTGCATGTGCTGCAAGGATTTTCTGTGTCATTGTCATTCCCATATGGAAATCTCCTCTCGTACTTGATTCTATATTGACATTCTAACATAGGATTACCTATAATAGAAATACATAATATGAATACTAAGTATGAAATGAGGTTATGATTATGGAGCAGCATCTCTCCCAATATCGTATCTTTTATGAGGTGGCACGATGTGGAAATATCTCTCGTGCAGCCAAAGAATTATTTATCAGCCAGCCAGCGATCAGCAAAGCGATCAGCAAACTGGAGGAAAGCCTGAACACCAAACTGTTCCTCCGAAACTCCCGCGGCGTCCAGCTGACCAAAGAAGGTAACGTTTTATTCCAGCATATTAACTCTGCTTTCGAATCCATCAACCGAGGGGAACGTGAATTAAAGAGAATTCACGAATTCCATATCGGTCATTTGAAAATCGGTGTCAGCAACACCCTCTGCAAATACGTTCTGCTCCCATATTTAAAAGGATTTGTTGAAAAGTATCCTCACGTCAATATTTCCATCGAAAGCCAGGCAACAAATCATACTCTGGAGATGTTGGATTCACGAAATATTGACCTGGGACTTGTTGCAGAGCCAAAAAATCGCAAGAGTCTGAGTTTCTCCCCTGTCATGGAGATCAGCGATGTCTTTGTCTGCACACCGGCCTATATGGAAAATCTATTCCTCCGTGAAGGAAAAACACCTAACATTTTCCAGACAGGAAATATCATTTTGCTCGATCGCAGCAACATCAGCCGCAAGCACGTAGATTCCTACCTAACTGACAATCAGATTGAAGTCAATCAGCTTCTGGAAGTAACAGACATGACACTCGGTATTGAATTCGCAAAGATCGGTCTTGGTATCTCCTGTGTTGTAAAGGAATTCGTTGCGGAAGAATTAAAAAACGGAACCCTGATCGAAGTTCCGTTAGAATTACCGATCCCGAAACGTGTCATCGGTTTTGCTTATCACGATTCCGATAAGTCTGAGACGTTGAGAGAGTTTTTGGAGTTTTGTAACTAAGTAAAATGTGGATTTAGTTTAGTAAAAATATAAATATGTATCTGTAGAAAATCCCGTACTATCTTAAAAACGGCTGACTACCTTTGCTTCACTACGTTTCACTCGCTCTTACTCCGCTTGCGATAAAAACGTTTGCAACCTCCGTAAGAGCGCAAAACTTGTGAAGCGCAGTCGTTCAGCCTATCATTTAAGATATGTACGGGATTTTTTATCAGATACTTTTTTATTATTTGCCAAACTAAATCCACTTGTAATGTTACAGCCACCATTTAGACTCAAAAACCAGGTATTAGTGCAACCTGGCAAATTACATTCGCATTAAAAGTTGGTAAAAAATGTATGTAATATATGATAGAAAAACCATACATATCCCAAATGATAGGTTAGACGACTGCGCTTCGGAAGATTTTCGACTGTACAAAGGTCGCAAACGACTTTATTGCGACCGACTACAGTCGGATAAAATCGCATCGAAGCAAAGGTAGTCAACCGTTTTTGAGATAGTATGGTTTTTCTACATATATTGCTATTATATTTTTACTAACTTAAATCCACACTTTACTCCGGCTGATAGCCTGTCGCCTCATAAAACTTCTCCAGACTGCCATACTTGAACACCATCTTGAGCTCAGCACCAATGCTGTTCATCATAGTCTCGTCCGGAATTTCCTCTCTGGTAAACCAACCTGCTTCAGAAAGTTCATCATCCTGAAGTACGATCGTGTCATCATCGCCATCCAGTTCTGCAAAGAAACCGATCATTTCTGTGTCGGAGAACGCCCATGGCTGGCTCTTATAGTAGCGGATGTTTTTCACCTTAAGGCCTACCTCTTCCATAACTTCACGACGAACGGTATCCTCAAATGTTTCACCGATTTCCACGAAACCTGCAATCAACGCATATCCACGGTACGGATTGCTGCTTACACGATATCTGGACATCACGATTTTATCCCCATTGGTGATCGCAACGATTACTGCCGGAGAAATTTTCGGGTACTCGATCTGACCACACTGTGGACATACCAGCGCTCGTTCTTTTTTACTGTCTTCTGTTCTGCTGCCGCAGCGTCCACAATACTTTCTGCTCTCTTTCCAGCGATGGAGCTGAGTTGCTGTGATTCCTGCAAATGCCTGGTACATCGGAGTCATGGTGCGGTAAACCGGAGTTTTGCAAAATTCAAACCCGTTTTCCTCCCCCTGCTCCATTTCAGTCACATAATAATATTTCATATCATCGATGGCAAACATATAGTATGCCTTCGCTTTCAGTTCCTCTTTTTCATTTGGAAAGTCTGCAAAACGCGGAATCTCATAATTACTGTCTGCTTTCTTTCTCAACAATGTCTGATTGTTTTTCATATAAAGAACATGGTCGTGGTCCTGAGCCTCCGGCTGTCCATATGTAAGATCAAATTTATGTGGTCCGATATCCTGGATCATAGTTATCTTTCTCCTTTATTTCATCATTATTTCAATGATAGAATAGTCCTTGTTTTTTGTCAAATAATTCCTTGACTGTATGTAACTCTTCTTATATAATCATTCCTGTTGTTTTTGAATACAAAAGACACTGACCCAAAAGAAAGGAGTCCTCATGCAGAAGGAAAACAAAATGGGTGTCATGCCCATCAATAAATTAATCATTTCCATGTCACTGCCAATGATCATTTCTATGCTTGTTCAGGCATTGTATAACATCGTTGACAGTATGTTCGTTGCGCAGATCAGTGAGAATGCTCTTACTGCTGTATCTCTCGCATTCCCGGCTCAGAACCTGATGATCGCAATTGCGACCGGTACCGGAGTTGGTATCAACGCAAGCCTCTCTAGAAGTCTTGGTGAGAAGCACTTTGATAAAGCAAACCAGATTGCCACCCATGCATTATTCCTTGCATTTTGCAGCTATGTTGCATTTGCTCTTTTGGGTATCTGCTTTGCAGAAACATTTTACCGCATGCAGACTGATATTCCGGAGATTGTGGAAGCCGGTACAACTTATCTGAGAATCTGTTCCATTTGCTCCATCGGTATCTTCTTCGAAGTTGCCATTGAACGTCTGTTACAGTCCACAGGTAAGACATTCTACTCTATGATCGTACAGGGTATCGGTGCGATCTGTAACATTATCCTTGACCCGATCTGTATCTTCGGTCTTTTCGGAGTTCCGAAAATGGGCGTTGCAGGTGCTGCTGTTGCAACGGTTGCCGGTCAGATCATCGCAGCATGTGTCGGTATCGTTCTGAACCATAAAAAGAATACAGAGATTAAAGTTTCTCTTAAAGACTTCCGTCCGAACCGTTCCATTATCAGCCAGATCTACTCCGTTGGTATCCCGTCCATCATCATGGCATCCATCGGAAGTATCATGACATTCGGTATGAACAAGATCCTCATCGGATTCTCCGCTACTGCAACTGCAGTCTTCGGTGTATACTTTAAGCTTCAGAGCTTCATTTTCATGCCGGTATTTGGCCTCAACAATGGTACTGTTCCGATCATCGCTTACAACTATGGTGCAAGAAAACCGGATCGTATTGTAAAGACATTAAAATTAGCAGTCATCTATGCCGTATCCATTATGGCTATCGGTTTTGCAGCATTCCAGCTGTTCCCGGACAAACTGCTGATGATCTTCAACGCATCTGACCTGATGCTCGAAATTGGTATTCCGGCTCTGAAAATTATTTCTCTCAGCTTCATGGCTGCAGGATATGGTATCGCTTGTTCTTCCATGTTCCAGGCTTTAGGCCATGGTATGATGAGCCTTTACATGTCTGTAGTACGTCAGCTGGTTGTATTACTTCCGGTTGCATTTATCTTATCCAAGATCGGCGGCCTTGGCTATGTATGGTATGCTTTCCCGATCGCAGAAGTATCTTCTCTGGTACTTGCAACTGTATTCTTAACCAAAGTTTACAAAAAGAAAATCATGCCTCTGAAAGATCACGCAGAAGCATAATCGATACAAAAAAGTCTGTACATCTCTTGTCGATGTACAGACTTTTTTTATTTCTAAATATCTTTTTCTTATGACATTCAGTAAATGTCATCTTTTCCTTCCACTTCACATATCATTAAACATAATTATCTTATTTTTTGTACCCAAAACTTAAACTACTGCAAAAGTCTATGCTTATGGCTAATGGAAAGATTTTGTTTCAATCAGTAGAATATCCCTAAAAAGAACATGAGGAGAAAAAACGTGCAACTCGATTTTAAATCCCTTGGTACCCGCATAAAAGAAGCGAGAACTCGAAAAGGCCTCACCCAGGAGCAGCTTGCAGAACGCGTTAATTTATCACCTGGACACATGTGTAATATTGAAAACGGTAACGCTACTTTTCGTCTGAAAGTATTCGTTGATATTGCAAATGCTCTGTCCGTCAGACCGGATGAACTCCTTTGCGACAGCATCGAGCAGTCCAGAGACATTTATTCAACGGAAGCACATAGGATCCTGAGTGAATGTACCATTGATGAGGTTCGTCTTCTGACTGACACGATGAAACATACGCTGAGTACCCATCGAAAGATCTACCGATCACACGAATAATTTCATTTGTATTTGAGGAATATCTATGTATAAAAACAAATCCGAATCCGGCGCAAACAATATATGTGGTGCTAAGATCCGTGATATTCGAAAATCCATGCCGCTCAAAACATCCCAGCGTAAGCTTGCGGAAATGCTTCAGATCGAAGGTCTGGATGTGGATAAAAATGCGGTACAGCGGATCGAATCCGGTGCACGCTTTGTCACTGATATCGAGCTGCAGATCATCGCAAAAGTTTTAAAAGTCTCTTACGATGACCTGCTGGGCTAGTTCAACCATATTATGACTGAAATCTGTATGCCGCAAGCACTCTCTCCTGCTCCGGCAATTCCATATACTGAGAAAATCGATACGAATCTATATCTCGTACCGGATCTTCCGTCCTCATTTTAAAGGACATAAATGCCGGCGGATGTTTTTCATCCCATCTTTTTTTCCGTTCTCTTTCCTCTGAGTTCTGCTCTGCAACAAGAATATCTTCCATTGAGACATTCAGCAAACGTCCAAGAATCAGCAGATTCTCCGTGCTGGGCAGTGCCCGTCCGTTCAGCCATTTATATATTGCCTGCGGACTTTCAAGTTCCATCTCTTCTTGAACTTCTCTTACCGTAACACCATGCCAGTTCATCAACTTCCGTAATCTTCTCCCTGTTTCCACCTTCGAAATCCGATACATACAATCCCTCCAGTTAAACCTTACTCTCTCCATGTATCTATATCATACACGAAGATCATACAAATGTCATTGAACCACCAGTTAAATTGTTACGCCTGTTTTTAAAACAATTCAGACAATTTATTTCTTACGCACTTTCTTTAAACTTACTACTGCTTCTGTATGTGCTGTCATCGGGAACATATCTACAGCCCAGGCTTCTTCAGCCTCGTATCCTTTTTTCTTGAACCAGCCAAGATCTCTTGCAAGAGTATCCGGGCCACAGGATACATATACCACACGCTCCGGTCCAAGGATCGCTACTGCATTAATAAATTCTTCTGTACTTCCACTTCTCGGCGGATCCAGGAATACTACATCTGCCTTGGCTCCCTGAGAAGCCATCTGCACCATAAATTTACCGGCATCATTGTTGTAGAAACGAATATTATTGACCTTATTCATCTTTGCATTGGTTCCCGCATCGCGAACAGCGTCTTTATTTAATTCCACGCCGATCACTTCTTTGGCACCTGCAGAAGCCGCGATACCAATGGTTCCGATTCCACAGTACGCATCAACCACAGTTTCCTTGCCTGTCAGCTTTGCAGCTTTGATCGCAAGATCATACAGCTTCTCTGTCTGGATCGGATTGATCTGATAGAAAGATTTGGAAGAAATACGGAACTTCTTGCCGCACAGTTCATCCACAATAAATCCAGGACCATAAAGCACCTGTTCTTTATCACCAAGAACCATACTGGTTCCTCGATTATTAACATTCTGTACCACCGTTGTGATCTCCGGATGTACCTTTCTTAAAGCCTTAACAAAGTTATTCTTGGACGGAAATACCGGAGATGCAGTAACCAGAACCACCATGATCTCTCCTGTCTTATGTGCAGTACGGATCAGAACATGACGGAGAAAACCAAATCCTGTATCTTCATCGTATACTTTCATCTTAAAAGACGGAAGTAACTCACGAACGGTTTTGATGATCGCATCTGCTTTCTCGTTTTCGATCAGGCAAACATCCACCGGAAGGATTGTATGAGTTCCTTCCTTATAAACGCCGGAAATGATCTTTCCTTTACGGTCACGGCCAAACACTGCATGAACTTTATTTCTGTAATGATACGGATCTTCCATTCCAACAACCGGATGAACCTTACAGAAGTTTTTCAAGAGCTGGCTCACTTCTTTATGTTTCTTCTTTAACTGTTCCTCATATGGCATGTCCAGATACTGACATCCACCACATTTTTTAAAATTCGGACACTGTTTCATATTTTAATCTCCATGAATCTTCTTGATTTTTTAACTTCTTACATTATAATAGATTATGACTTTTTTGTAAAATACAGATTGAGAGGAAATCACTCATGAATTTTTATATTGATACAACCCTTTATTCCGGAGCTCCGGCTGATCTTTCCGAAAGACTTCCGAAAGAAGTCCGTACTTATGAATTATTAGATTCCCTTCAGGTGCCGTATTCACGCTTAGATCACGATGAAACTGCATCGATTGAATCCTGTATGGAAGTAGAAAAATTACTCGGTATCCACATATGCAAAAACTTATTTCTTTGCAATGCGCAGAAAACCAAGTTTTACATGTTGATGATGCCGGGAAATAAAAAATTCAAAACTAAGAACCTTTCCAAACAGATCAATTCCGCCCGCCTTTCCTTTGCAGGCGATGAATTTATGGAGAAATTCCTAGATATCACTCCGGGTTCTGTCAGTGTTCTCGGTCTCGCCAACGATACCGAAAATCAGGTACAGCTCCTGATCGATGCTGATGTGTTAAAAGACGAATACATCGGATGTCATCCATGCATCAACACATCCAGTTTAAAAATAAAGACAGCAGACCTTTTGGAAAAAATCCTGCCTGCTGTCCATCATGAATATATTTTAGTAGATCTGCCTTGGGAAGAATAATCTTCCTGAGGCTTTTTTACTGCATCGCTCCGGTCGGACCGAAGGTATAACTTACACCATCAATTACTGCCGTTGTATTGGCAAGCATCGCTCCACCGTTATTCGGATCCAGATAATACCAGTTTCCGTCCGGTTTTACCCAGCCGGTATAGTACCCGCTTCCATGAGAAAAATACCAGATGTCATTGATCTTCTCCCATTTTCCCGGTGTATAATCGCTGCGGTCCGTTACCTGCATCGCTCCATAGTCTTTAAACGCAAACTCTAGGCATACATTTCCTTTAATGCCATCCACCTTGCCGCTGTCTGTGGACTGCCACATCGTGCGTCCTTTCAGATTATGGTCTCCGCCATAACGTGCCACCCAAAGATCATACTTAAACTGATCGATATCCATTTCTGTCATAAAGTAATTATGGGAGCTGTAAATGATCGGTGTATAACCGGCCTCCTCGATCACCTGACAGAATGCGTTAACAACGTTTGTCAATTCCTGTTTGGAAAGATCCAGGATATACTGAGACTCCACATCCACTGCCAACGGATAGGTAATATCATATGGAGCTGCTTTATCCAACGCATAGTTCGCTGCAATTTTCGCCTCTTCTACGGTTCTGGTCTGAAGATATACATACGGTGTCGTATGAACGCCATTGGCTTTCGCTTCGCGCATATTGGTGTCATAAGTCGGGTCCATGGTATATTCACCCTCATATCCAAAAGAACCCATACGGATCAAAGCAAATGAAATATCATCCGCTGCTACTTTGCTCCAGTTTACATCACCCTGCCATTTGGAAATGCTTACACCGCGAAGTAAAGCCCCTTCAATCACAGTTCCCGCATCGTCTACATAACCTGCCGCAGTTTTCGTCCACGGAGTCAACTGTGCTCCCGGACCTACATTGGTTTCTGTTGCATTCTGGTATCCCGGTCCAAAATTCTCCTGTTCTACATTTTTCATGTATCCAGGTCCCACACCCTCATTGGCAAACACAGTCGTGCATGGCTGTATCATCAAGCAGGCTGCAATTGCTGCCACTAAAATTCGTTTTTTCATTTATATTCACCTTTTTCTTTCATTCGTTAACGTTACCATTATAATACTTTTGTAATAAAAAGTGTTTACAAATTATTTAATATTTCTGTGGCAAAATTAAGGTAAAAAAAGCTTCGGGAGTTTCCCCGAAGCCTTTTACTTACTCTTCTGTTACTGTATTTCCTGTCATTTTAAGGATCATTAAAGCACCAACTGTCAGTACAATACCAACCGGAAGAGAAATCCATGCGGACTGTACAAAACCTGCAACAATGTAAGTTACAAAGGAAATCGCTGCAACTGTGATCGCATACGGAAGCTGTGTCATAACATGGTTTACATGCTCACACTGTGCACCTGCAGAAGCCATGATTGTTGTATCAGAGATCGGAGAACAGTGGTCACCACAAACAGCACCTGCCATACAAGCAGAGATGGAGATGATCATCAGTTCCGGATTTGTATTCTGGAATACAGCTACTACGATCGGAATTAATATACCGAATGTACCCCAGGAAGTTCCTGTTGCAAATGCAAGGAAACATCCAACCACAAATACGATAGCCGGAAGGAAATTGATGAGTCCGGCTGCTTTCTCTGCCACCATACCTGCTACATATACGTCTGCACCAAGGCTGTCAGTCATTGCTTTTAATGTCCATGCAAATGTAAGGATCAGGATCGCAGATACCATGGATTTGAAACCTTCCGGAATGCATTCCATACATTCTTTAAATGTAAGAACTCTGCGCACAAGATAGATCGCAATTGTAATTAAAAGACCGAAAAAGCTTCCTAATGTGAGACCTAAAGAAGCATCACAGTTGGAGAATGCGGTAATAAAATCTTCACCGGTGAAAAATCCGCCTGTGTACAGCATACCGATTACGCAGCATGCAATTAAGGATGCGATCGGAACGATCAGGTCAAAGACT
>JAFYOD010000171.1 GCA_017556515.1 Lachnospiraceae bacterium | reverse complement strand
TCCTATGGATATTATGACTATGATTTGAATTATGGACTTTTGATTTTACCAGATAGTATTCGAAACATAGGTGAACGAGCATTTTATGGTTGTGAAGGCATAACAAATATTGAATGGAACCTTTATGTTGTTGACGGAGAGAATGAAATTGGTAATGAATTATTTGCCAATTGTGCAGAGCTAATTGATGTGATGTTCAATAGTGAGCCGAAGTTCGTACCTGGTATGTTTAAGGGGTGCAAAAAACTTAAAGGAATGAAGGAACTAAGCCCAACACGTTCTGGATCTGATCCTATTGAAGTTGAGCCGTTAGAGAGTATTTTTGAGGATTGTAAAAAGTTGACGTTTAATGGCACAAATGACTATTGTCCTATTATTATGCCGGATGACACAACTGTAATTGGTGCAAGAGCTTATAAAAACTGTCTGAATTTTGCAGATGAATGGGAGATTCCATCTAATATAACGTCCATTGGAAAAGAAGCATTTTTTGGATGTAATAAATTAAAAACCGTATATGCAATAGATAGTAATCTTGAATTTGTCGGAGCAAATGCATTCAATGGTGATGTGGCGTTTGTTACAAATGATTCAAATATACAGCTCCTGCTTATTGCAGGTTTAAATCAGGAAGAGCATGCATACACAACCTGGAATGGAATTGATGACGTTGAGCCAGGTGCAATCGTCCATTTGGATGGAACAAGCATCGAAGGAACAGTTACAATCGGTCGAAACGCACAGGTATTTATTCCAGAAGATGTCGATGTTGAATTAAAAGGAACCATAATCTTAGAACGTGATGCATCTATTACTCTTGAAGAGAGATCAACACTTACATTAATTGGTACATTATCAGGTCCAAGTGATTCTGCATATAGAAGTAGTTTGATTTTGAAGGGAACACTCGAAGGAAACGGTTCCATTGGTTCACGTATCGATGTTTATACTGTTCTCACAGACGATATGGTTACAATGTCAGGCATTTCAGAGGGCTTACCATTTACCGGTGAAGAAATTGTCGACGTAGTACCTGTAGTGAAATTTGACTATTTCTCAGAGGAGTATTCTGTTTATGATCCTGACACAGAAACTGGAGATTATATTTGTACCTACAAAAACAATATAAAAGCGGGAACAGCTTCTGTTGTTATTACTCCGGCAGAGAATGGAAGATTACTGGGTGGAAGTGTATCGAAAACATTCAAAATTGTAAAAGGTACCATTGATGGATTTATCTGGGAAGTGGATGACGACACTACAGATGCAGATGTAACAGTGAAAGTTGGAGTCACAAAAGCAGGACCTGTTGATGGCGGACGTAGTAGTATCAAGATTACTCTTACAGATGAAGAAACAAAGAGTTCATTAGTTAAAACTGTATTCTTAGAGGACAGTTCTGAGAAAGATGTATCTGTTTTAGCTGAGTGGAAGAATGTATACAACGGAACCTATACAGTGACATTGGAATACAGTGGAGACGCGAATCATGAACCTGCTCAATATACAGTTGAGAGTCCTATCGAAGTAACAGGTTACGTGAGACCGTCCTATAATGGTTCTACAAATAACGGAGGCAGCACTTCCGGTGGCGGTTCCAACGGCGGCAGCACTTCTGGTGGTGGTGGCTCCACTGGTGGCGGCGGTGGTACATCCGGCGGTGGAGGCGGAGGCTCTTCTGCAACACCACCGGCAAATCCGAAGACAGATACAAAGGATTACGGTACTGTGAATTATGATCCGATCAAGGGTATGGTAAGCAGCAATTACGGTATTGTTACATCCAAGCTTGACAAGAATCTTTGTGAATGGGTATACGATGGCGCTTCTGCACTGATCTGGGGTGGAAATGCAGACACTTATTGGAAACTCATGTATATCGACGGCAGCTATGCAAAAGGAAGCAAGGCAGTGGATGCAAATGGAAATACATATGAAAATTACCATTGGGAGTTTATTGACGGTAAATGGTGGACATTTGATTCCAATGGCTTTGCGAAGATTGGTTGGCTGTATGATGAAAATTACAAAGGCTGGTTCTATATCGATGTGAATCGTGGTATGAAGACCGGATGGATCTGTGTAGATGGCAAGTGGTACTACCTGGAGCCGAAGAGAGGAAGCAATGAGGGCATGATGTATGCAGCTCAGTGGACTCCGGATGGCTACTATGTAAATGCAGACGGCGCATGGGATGGCCGTCCGGCTATGCAGATAGCTCAGTAAAAATAAGAAAGCTCTAATCGATATCAGATCGATTAGGGCTTTTTTATGTTTTGGATTCTAGTTATATTTGCGTTATGTATTGTCAAATCATTTCAGGTCTGTTACGTAACGAACTGGGACAGTTGTGTAGCAATTATGCTATACAGTCAAAAATTCGAATGAAGGCGGTTGGATTTTACACCTTAAAAGGAATGCATGTGTATCAATTGATATGTGCTTCAAATGCATCGTATTGGACATCAGGTACCTAAAAGTAGAAAAGTGTCCCCAATCGGGCAGATTGCTCTTGATTTTAATGGGACACAAGTCTATCAAAAGTGATTTAAAATCCAAATCGCACATTAACCCATAAAAAATCCCGGAATCATAGAAGATATAACCATGATTCCGGAATTTTATAATATTCAAACCAAGTTAAATTTCCATTTTATCCCGCAATCCTTGCCAACAGCTGCACCAGAACCACCATATTAATCATAGCGATCGGATAAGTGGTTGCGTAAGCAGCAACGACATCGTCAGTACCGGCTGTCTGGATCAGAGCGGCTAGGGACGGTGTACATGTCATGCTGGCTGTCATGGCACCGAGGCCGTTGAGGAGCGGAAGTTTTAATACCTTACGGCTGATCAGGAATCCGAGGAAGAACGGAACGAAGATCAGGAGTAAGCCGAGGAGAGGAAGAACTACACCATATGTAGCCAGGATCTGTACCAGGCTCTTTCCGCCTTCCGCACCGGCTCCGGCGAAGAAGAGGATCAGGCCGATCTCTTTTAATGGATTGATCACACTTGTATTCAGCTTTAAGCTGACCGGACCGATGTGACCCAGGTGTCCGAGGAGGAGACCCATGATCAGTGGACCGCCGGTCATTCCGAGGGAGAACTGGCCAAAGCCCGGGATCGGGATCACGATGGAACCAAGGAGCATTCCGGTCGCGATGGCAGTTACCAGGGCGAAGAAGCCCATCGGAGCGATATCGATCGGTTCTTTTCCGGACTCACTGACTTTGATAACCGGTTTCATGGCGATCAGGCTGCGCTCGTATTCCATGTCGGCATGGAGGAATTTCGGGATCGCCTGAACGAATAATACTTTGAATAATGCACCGAACGGATACATGATTCCGTAACCGGCTGCCACGCGAGTCATGGCATCAGCGCTTGCGGAAACAGCTTCTTTTGCTGCCGCAAATCCCGGGGAGGATGTAAATGCGCCGGTCATCATACCGATGGCAACCGGCATTTCGATCTTAGCACCCCAGATCAGTGCCAGACAGAGCACAGAACCGGTAATTCCGGTACACATGCAAATGATAAAATACGCGATACCATTCTTTTTCATTCTCTCCAGGAAGGAGGAGCCGGCGCTGAGACCAACAGATGCCATGAAGATCGCCATACCGGTCATCTGTACACTGGCCGGGATCTCGGCACCAAAGTGTCCGAATACCAGACCAACCAGGAAAACGGCCGATGTGCTGAGGCTGATGCCGCAGATCTTGATCCTGCCGAGAAGATAGCCGAAAAAGGCAATGGAAAAGATCATAAGTATCGTGGTTGCAGGTTCTTTTAGAATTAACATAACGTTATTCCCTTCTTTTGTTTATTTAGTTGTAAATGTTTATCGAACAGCTTTGATCAGACGGAATGCCTGCTCGACCGCTGCAGTCATATTTTTTCGGGCATGTTCCGGATTCATTGCTTCGTCCAGAGAAACGACACCACGCAGGATCGGGAAGAATGCATCGATACCGTGTGCATTACAGTGAACTGCATCTTCTGTCACAGCGCCTGCAAAGGCCAGAACTGTCTTACCGTATTTCTTTGCGATATTTGCCACACCGCTTGGAGCTTTACCCATAACTGTCTGGGCATCGAGACGACCTTCTCCGGTAATGACGAGATCCGCGTCTTTCACATATTCTTCCAGTTTGGTCTCTGCCAGAACGATGGAGATTCCGGATTCCAATACCGCATTTGTGAAAACGGAAAATGCAAATCCAAGTCCTCCGGCTGCGCCTGTTCCCGGGAATTCTGCATCTGCGTTCGGATTCACGGATGTTGCCAGTTGGGCATAGTTGGCCAGCCAGCCGTCCATCATGCGGACGATTTCCGGAGTGGCTCCCTTTTGTGGTCCGTAGATCGCACTGGCACCCATCGGTCCACAGAGTGGATTGGTCACATCACAGGCGATCTTGAAAGAACACTCGGAAAGTTCCGGAATGACATGGTCTGTAGAAATTTGTTTGAGGTTTTCCAGACCGGATCCGCAGTGCGGGATTGCCTGTCCGTCAGCGTCAAGGAAATCATATCCCAGAGCCTGGAGCATACCGATGCCGCCGTCATTGGTAGCACTTCCGCCGATACCTACGATAAAACGTCTGCAGCCCTTTCGGATCGCGTCGAGGATCATCTCGCCAACACCATAGGTGGTGGTTTTCAGCGGATTACGTTCTTCGCCATGTACGAAAGTAATTCCGGCAGCAGCAGCCATTTCCATGATCGCGGTGTTTGTTTCTGCGATAATTCCGTACTGACAGGAAACCGGTCTTCCGTGAGGGCCTGTTACGGTAATGGTTTCCAGAGTACCGCCCATT
>JAFYOD010000170.1 GCA_017556515.1 Lachnospiraceae bacterium | reverse complement strand
GCCATCTGGAATAACTGACCTGCATTGATACCTCCGGCCTGAGCCGCCATGTTCATGCCGGCAAATGCCATCATCGGTCCTGTGCTTGTATTGGAAGCTGCCGCTTTCATAGCCTCAGCCTGTGCAGTTGTCATATGAGCTGCCGCCATTCCCGGATTACGGTATACTGCAGTCTTCTGGAGTTCTTTGATCATCTCCTCGTCAGCTTCCGGCGCTTTGATGGAATTCACTCCGATCGAGCTGATCTCAATGCCGTAGCGTCCGGACCAGTTCTCTGCAAGGACTTCGTTAAGTGCTTTGGCAAGCTCCATTGTATGCCCCGGAACTGCACTGTATCGGATACCCATTGCGGAAATCTTTGCAAATGCCGGCTGAAGTGCTGTCAGCATCTCACTCTTCAACTGTGAATCAATCTTGTCTCTGCAGTAATCACCTTCGAAGTTTCCGCAGATATTTTTATAGAATAAGATCGGATCCATGATCCTGTACGCATACTCACCATGGCAGCGAACAGTAATATCCACATCCAACCCAATGTTGTGATCTACAACACGGAACCGGATTTGCAGTTCCGTATTTGTTGCTCAGGATTTCCTTCGTATTAAAATAGTAGATTCTCTGATCTTTTCCTGTGTCTCCACCCATGGAAACACGTCTCATAAACTGCTTGAAAGAGTTTACGATGCTCTCTTTGAGGCTACCTGTAAAAATGGACGGTTCTGATGATGCGTCATATACAAACTCGCCGGCTTCCGCACAAACTTCTACGATCGCTCCCTGATCAACGATGATCATACACTGACCTTCGTTCACAGCAATAATAGAACCGTCAGAAATAATATTATCACTTCCATTATTAAAGCTCAGCTTTGAATTTCTTTTTGCACCTTTTGTTGCGAGCACATCTGATGCCATAGACGGACAATAAAAATACTCACGCCACTGATCTGCCAAAACGCTCTGAAAGGCGCCAACTCCAACTTTAAAAATACCTATAATTTATCCTCCTATAAAAATCAGATCATCTCAACTGTATACTTCAGACTCTTAGACTCCCCAGGCTGCAGACAGATCACATACGGTTTATCCTGAATGCGTCCTGTTTCATTTTCATATGCCGCACATCCATGCCACGGTTCGAGGCAAATGTACGGAGCTTCCGCTGCGCCTTTGGTCCAGAATGCGATCATCGGGAACTGTTCAAATTCCATCTGTACTCCATGACCGGTCTCTTTATGTTTCAGGCTTACACGATTGGATTTCAAACCATCAAAAACAACGGTATCCAGGCGTGCATAAACACTGTGATCCAACGGAAGGATCTTTCCGGAAAGCATCGGCTCTGTATCACCATTCTGGAATAAGCCCTTCTCGGTCAAAAGGAGTGTCGGCATTTCTTCTTCCTGTTCAAACTCCAACACGTAATCTTCAAAAGACTCATCTGCATTCATCGGACAGTTAAATGCTGTATGAGCTCCCACGCAATATGGAAGCACTTCTTTGCCGGTATTTTCCACGATATACTCAGTACTAAAACCGTTCTCAGTCAGTCTGTGAATAATTCGGAATGAAAACGCAAACGGATATACCTTTAATGTCTCTTCACTTTCACAAAGTTCAAAGATCACGTAATCTTCTCCCTGTTCTAACACAGTAAATTCGCTTGTTCTCGCAAAGCCATGGCGTCCCATCTCATACTGTTTTCCATTGATCTCGACTTTTCCTTCTTTCAGG
>JAFYOD010000169.1 GCA_017556515.1 Lachnospiraceae bacterium | reverse complement strand
GGTATATCCGGAACATTAAAAGGAATCGGCGTGAAGGATTCACTGCTGGATTCGACACTGAGATTTTCATTCGGTCTCTTTAATACAGAAGAAGATGTGGATTACTGTTTACAGCAGCTCCGCGAACTGCTTCCGATGTTAAGAAGATACCGCAGAGCATAGAGATAATTTGGAGGAACCATGACTTACAAATCTTTTTTAATTAAATACGCTGAGATTGGCGTAAAAGGTAAGAACCGTTATCTGTTTGAAGATGCACTGGTAAAACAGATCAACCAGCGTTTAAAACGCCATGACGGCGGATTCCTGATCACAAAAGAACAGGGACGTATTTATGCAGAAGCTTCTGAAGAGTACGATTATGATGAGGTGATCAATGCACTTCAGCATGTATTCGGTATCGTTGGTATTTGCCCGATGGTACAGATCGAGAATAAAGATTATGAGAATCTGAAAGAAGAAGTTGCGAAATACATTGATGAGGCATACGAGGACAAGAACTTCACATTCAAGGTGATCACTCGTCGTGCTGATAAGAACTATCCGGTAATTTCTGATCAGATCAACCGTGACCTTGGTGAAGTGATCTTAACAAGATTCCCGGAGACAAAAGTAGATGTTCACAATCCGGACGTAACACTTCACGTAGAGATCCGTCAGAAGATCAATATCTTCTCTGAGACAATCCCGGGTCCGGGCGGTATGCCGATCGGCACAGCCGGAAAAGCGATGCTGCTTCTTTCTGGTGGTATCGACAGCCCGGTTGCAGGCTGGATGGTTGCAAAACGTGGTGTAACAATTGAGGCAACTTATTTCCACGCTCCGCCATACACAAGCGAACGTGCAAAACAGAAAGTTGTAGATCTTGCAAAATTAGTTGCAAAATATACAGGTCCGATCAAGCTGAACATCGTAAACTTTACAGATATCCAGCTCTACATTTACGATCAGTGTCCGCACGATGAGCTTACTATCATCATGCGTCGTTACATGATGCGCATCGCAGAGGAGATCGCAAAAGAGTCTGACTGTCTTGCACTTATCACAGGCGAAAGCATTGGTCAGGTAGCATCCCAGACAATGCCGTCCTTAGCTGTAACAAATGAAGTTTGTGAGATGCCGGTACTTCGTCCGCTGATCGCATTTGATAAACAGGATATCGTAGATATCTCCGTGAAGATCGATACATTTGAGACATCCACACTTCCGTATGAGGACTGCTGTACAATTTTCGTTGCGAAACATCCGGTAACAAAACCGAACATCAAACGCATCAAGAAGTCTGAGGAAAAACTGGCTGAGAAGATCGAAGAGATGATGAAGACTGCGATCGAGACAAGAGAGATCGTGCGTTGTATCTAAAAAATCTGTTTACGTAGCGGTACTAAGGCGGTAAAAAACACCGCCTTAGTACCGACGTAATACAATGGTCCTTATGGATAACAAAAAACTGCCCGGAAGTGTTTCCTGGCAGTTTTAAAAATCATAATTTATTCAACAATGTATGGCGCGAGAACTGTGAGGATGTCCTCTGCATCGCCTTCTTCATGGATGTGGAGATCGATCGGTTTGGAGAGATCCAGACTGAAGATACCCATGATGGATTTCGCGTCGATCACGTAACGACCGGAGATGAGGTCAAAATCTGTGTCAAACTTTGTAACAGTGTTAACGAAAGATTTTACTTTATCGATGGAATTTAAAGAAATTTTTACTGTTTTCATGATGTAATAATCCTCCCAGTAATAGTTAATTTAGAAATAAATCTTAAATTCATACTAGAGGAATCAAATAGAAAAGTCAATAGTTTTAAGTGTAATTTTAGACAGGAGAATGAAGATGAGAAAAGCGGCATTGCACAATCTGGGATGCAAGGTAAACTCTTATGAAACCGAAGCTATGCAGCAGCTTTTAGAGGCTGCCGGCTACGAGATCGTGGACTTTGAAGACCAGGCAGATGTCTATATTATAAATACTTGCTCTGTTACCAACATGGCAGACAAGAAATCCCGTCAGATGCTTCACAGGGCAAAGGCAAAGAATCCGGACGCAGTTGTTGTGGCAGCCGGATGTTATGTTCAGGCAGCCGGAGAGAAACTGAAAGAGGACGATGCAATCGACCTCGTGATCGGAAACAACAAAAAAGCGGATCTGATCCCGCTTTTAGAAGAATGTCTGGCAGGAAAAGAAGTAACTGGTTCTATCATTGATATTGCAGCAACTCACGAATATGAGACATTGCATATCGCAAAACAGGCAGATCATACACGTGCATTCATTAAAGTGCAGGACGGCTGCAATCAGTTCTGCAGCTACTGCATCATTCCGTACACAAGAGGCCGTGTAAGAAGCCGCCGTCCGGAGGATGTAGTGAGTGAAGTTCTGGAGCTGACAGCTAATGGCTATCAGGAGATCGTTCTGACAGGTATTCACCTGAGCTCCTACGGTGTAGATTTCAAGGAAGAAAATATCGATTTCTTATATCTG
>JAFYOD010000168.1 GCA_017556515.1 Lachnospiraceae bacterium | reverse complement strand
TACTCCTACGTTTACGCATGAGGAGATGGTACGACGTGCGATCTCTCACAAGGTTCATATCATGTGCGAAAAACCATTTGTTCTGGATGAAGAGACTGCAAAAGCACTGATCGCAGAGGCGGAAGCAGCGGATTTAAAATTAATGATCATGCATGTAGTACGATTCTGGCCGGAATACATGGCTGTGAAAAACATGATCCGAAATGGTGAGCTTGGTGAGATAAAAAATGTGTATTTGAACCGTCTGTCTTCCCATCCAACTTGGGCCACTTGGCATCGAGATCCTCAAAAGTCCGGTGGAGGGCTTTATGATCTGCATATTCATGACATTGACTATTTATACGATGTGTTTGGATGTGTGGAAAGTGTTTACGCAGTAGGAAAACAGGAAGAATCCGGCTGTTTTAATAATGTTTCTACGGTGTTGAAATTTAAGAATGGGGTTTCTGCAGTAGTGGAAGGATTCATGGACATTACTGGCTCTTTTGGATTTACGACGAATGTGCGAGTAAACGGTTCAGAGGCATCGGTTGAGATGTTGAGTAAAAATGTGTACTTGGCTGATGGAAGCATAGGAAAAGCCAATAAACTGGTTTTATATGAGAAGGAATCTTCTCCGGTGATCATAGAGCCGGATCGTTATAATCCTTATGCGGCAGAAACAGAATATTTTGCAGAGTGTGTGAGAAATAACACAGAGATTACAAGAGTTACTAATGACGATGTGGTAAATGTACTTAAACTTCTTAAGGCGATCCAAGACTCTTTGGAGCAAGGAACCATCGTTTCACTTTTCAAGTAATTAAAATTATGATATAATAAAGTATTATAGTCGTGAAATATTTGGAGGTAATATTATGGATTTTATGACAATCATGCAGACAAGAAAAAGCATTCGTGCTTATGAGGATAAGCCGGTATCCAGAGAAGATCTGATCAAGATCGTGGAAGTAGGCAGACTTACACCGAGCGCTTGTAACTCTCAGCCTTGGAAATTTATCATTGTTGATGAACCGGAAGCAAAAGCAAAACTTTGCGACGGACTTGTGTGCACAGACGGTCTTACAGGATGTCCGTGGAGAGATCAGGTTCCGGCATTTATTATCCTGGTTGAGCAGGAAGCAAATGTAAAACCGGCGGTTCTGACTCATTACCATGATTCTCAGCGTTTTGCACAGGGTGACATTGGTGCGGCTTGCATGAATATGTGTCACATGGCTATGGAGCTGGGACTGTCCACTTGCATCCTTGGCATGAATGATCAGAAGAAGATGGAAGAGCATTTTGGTATTCCGGAAGGAAACGAAGCGCGTCTTGTTCTGGCAGTTGGCTACGGAATTGACCTGAATCCGAACTTTGTGAAACAGCGCAAATCTTTTGAAGAAGTTGTAAGCTTCAATCAGTGGTAAGATCGAAGTACCGCCCGGTGCCGTAAGATGCCGGGCGGTTTTTTGGAGGTAAAAACATGGCAAAGGATATGACAAAAGGAAGTCTTGTCCGTGCATTGATCGAATTCAGCATTCCGCTGATCTTGAGCGGTATCCTACAGCAGCTTTATAGCTGGGCAGATGCTTTTATTGTCGGAAATATGGAAGGCGGACAGGCGCTTGCCGCGATCGGATCTACAACTTCTATTGTATACTTGTTTACAGGTGCGATCATTGGATTTACAAGTGGTCTGTCGATCTTATCTGCGCGCTATTTTGGTGAAGGAAGGCAGGAAATCCAGAAAGTATTGTTGTCTACCTTTTCCTTGATCCTTGGGATCCTTTTCATACTTCCGTGCATTCTGGGTGCTGTGTGTATGGACCCGATCTTGCGGATCCTTGATATTCCGTCGGATATCTATCAGATGGCAGGTACTTATCTGCGGATCATATTGGTCGGTGTTCCATTTCTGGCAGTTTATAATGTATACTGTGCTGTGCTCCGTGGATGTGGTGACAGTAAAGCACCGTTTTATTCAGTTATGGTATCTTCCGTTGCCAATATTTTCCTAGATGTCTTATTTGTAGGAGTATTCCGGTGGAGCGTTGCCGGTGCAGCGCTGGCAACAATTCTGGCGCAGATCGCAATGACTCTTTTTACTGTTTGTTATACAGAGAAAAGATACGAAGACTTGCGATTGGGGAAAGCTTTGGGAAAAGTAGATCAGGAAATCTTGAAAGAAGGTTCCCTGTTTTCAATTCCGTTAATGTTAAATTCGGTGATCAGTTCGTTTGGAAGCGTAGCTTTACAAAGTTTTATGAATAGCTTTGGTTCTACAACTGTGGCAGCAATTTCTACTGCATATCGTGTGGACAGTATTATTATGCTTCCGGTTACCAATCTTGGAGCCGGAATCTCTACGATCACGTCTCAGAACCTTGGAGCAGGTCAGAAGGAGCGTGTGAAAAAAGGTCTGTATGTCGGTATTGCGATCATGTCGATCGTATCCGTCTTTATGACGATCTTTGTTATTAACTTTGGAGGAACCCTGGTAGCATTGTTTGGGATTTCAGCGGAATCAATAGAAATCGGAAAAGCATTCTTCCGCTCCTTGGCAATGTTTTATCTGCTGTTCAGTGTCTGTGTTGCGATCCGCGGATATATTCAGGGACTTGGTGATGTAAACTACACAACATTTGTCGGAATCAGTTCTCTTGCAGTCCGTATCGCTGCATCCTACTTGTTGAGACCGGTCATGGGGAACCTGATCATCGGATGGG
>JAFYOD010000167.1 GCA_017556515.1 Lachnospiraceae bacterium | reverse complement strand
TTAACACCGATACGTTTAACCGGAACCGGAGCATTCTCAGCGAGACACTCACAAACAGCGCCGCCAAGACCACCGATGATGGAGTGCTCTTCTACAGTAACAACTTTACCAGTTGCTTTTGCAGACTCGATCACAAGTGCTTCGTCTAACGGTTTGATTGTGTGCATGTTGATCACTTTTGCGTTGATGCCATCAGCAGCAAGCATTTCTGCAGCAGCGAGGGACTCAGCTACGCAAAGACCGTTTGCGATGATAGTAACATCTGTACCGTCTTTCATCACAACGCCTTTACCAAACTCGAATGTGTAGTTTGCTTCGTCGTTGATTACCGGAACAGCTGCACGGCCAAAGCGCATGTAAACCGGACCGTAGTGGTCGTATGCAGCTTTTACCATAGCTTTTGCTTCTACGTCATCAGCCGGGCTTGCAACGATCATACCCGGGATAGTTCTCATAAGAGCGAAGTCCTCACAACACTGATGTGTTGCACCGTCTTCACCTACGGAGATACCGCCGTGTGTTGCGCCGATCTTAACGTTGAGTTTCGGATAACCAACAGAGTTTCTAACCTGCTCGAAAGCACGGCCTGCAGCGAACATTGCGAATGTACTTGCAAACGGAACAAGACCTGTTGTTGCAAGACCTGCAGCGATACCTACCATGTTACACTCTGCGATACCACAGTCAATGTGACGCTCCGGGAACGCTTTCTTGAAGATACCAGTCTGTGTAGCACCTGCAAGGTCAGCATCAAGAACGTATAAATTTGCAGCTTCTTTTCCAAGCTCAGCTAAAGCATTACCGTAGCTGGCTCTGGTAGCGATTTTCTTTACTTCTGACATAATGCTTCACCTGCCTTTTCTAATTCTGCCATTGCGATTGCTAACTCCTCATCGTTCGGAGCTTTGCCGTGCCATCCTGCATTGTTCTCCATGAAGGATACACCTTTACCTTTTGTTGTCTTAAGTACGATCGCTGTCGGCATACCTTTTACTGTACGTGCCTCATCAAATGCAGCCTTTAACTGACCCATATCGTTACCGTTTTCAACGTTAATTACATGGAAGTTGAAGGACTCGAATTTCTTGTCGATCGGATACGGGGAACATACGTCCTCGATCTTACCGTCGATCTGAAGACCGTTGTTATCAACGATTACGATCAGGTTATCCAGATTTCTGTGGCCTGCGAACATAGCAGCCTCCCAAACCTGACCTTCCTGAATCTCACCATCACCAAGGAGAGTGAATACTCTGTAGTCTGCGTTTGTCAGTTTTGCAGAAAGTGCCATACCAACTGCAGCAGAGATACCCTGTCCAAGGGAACCACTGGACATATCAACGCCCGGGATATGTTTCATATCCGGATGACCCTGAAGGTAGGAACCAAGTTTACGAAGAGTTAATAAATCCTCAACCGGGAAGTAGCCTCTGTGTGCAAGTACAGAGTAGAGACCCGGAGCTGTATGACCCTTAGAAAGAACGAAACGGTCACGATCTGCTTTCTTCGGATCCTTCGGATCAATGTTCATCTCCTCAAAGTAGAGATATGTGTACACGTCTGCTGCGGATAAAGATCCGCCCGGATGTCCTGCTTTTGCAGAATGTACGGATGCCACGATGCTCTTACGAACTTCGTTGGCAATTTTCTGAAGTTCTAATTTTTCCATGATAACCTCCTCATAATAGTATAGTCTTTATTATACCAAACAAGCTTACTATATTTCAAGTACAGATATATCTTATTTTAATGCTTCTTCCACTTCCGCACGGAACGGGATAGACGGAACTGCGCCCGGACGGGAAACTGCGATGGAAGATGCTTTTGCGCTCATCTTGAGAGCATCCGGGATCGGCATATTTTCACAAACACCTGCAAGGAAGTAACCTGTAAATGTATCTCCTGCTGCTGTTGTATCCACTGCCTGTACTTTGAAAATCGGCTGGAAATGTCTCTGTGTGCTGTCTGCATAGATCGCGCCGTCTTTACCAAGTGTAAGAACGATCTTTGCGTGCGGGAACATCTCTAACAGTTTTGCAATGATCTCTTCCGGATCTGTAAGGCCTGTGATCTGGCCGCCTTCCACTTCATTTAATAAAAAGATGCTGATCTTGCTCATATCTACTGCATCCAGTTTCTCATTGAACGGAGACGGATTCAGTGCGATCTGCATACCTTTTTCATATGCTTTATCTACAATATACGGGAGCATGTTGATCTCGTTCTGAAGAAGAAGAACATCCTCTGCACCAAACGCTGCTAATGTCTCATCTACATACTCTGCTGTCAGCTGCTGGTTAGCGCCGCCGTAAAGAAGAATACAGTTCTGAGCATTCTTGTCGATCTGAATGATCGCATGTCCTGTCTTTGTATTAACCTGTTTGATGTAGTCAGCGTTAATACCGAACTCTTTGCAGCACTCAAGGAATGCATTGCCATCTTCGCCGATCATACCGCCGTGGTATACTTCCACACCGGCTTTCGCAAGTGCTACTGTCTGGTTCATACCTTTACCGCCAAGGTGAACATTTAACTCAGAAGAAGACTCTGTCTCGCCCGGCTGAACAATGTGGTCTAACTGGTACACGTAGTCCAGATTCATAGAACCGATGTTTAATACTTTCATAATTATACCTCCACAGAATAATACTCTAAAAAACCTTACTTCTAGTTTACTTCATATTGTAAATACTTACAAGAGAAATACCCTATTTTTTCTTCCTATATTGATTCGGAGTTATGTTTTTCTGCCTCTTAAATACACGGATAAAATAGCTGCAGTCATTGAATCCGCACTCCAGTGCAACATCCATAACAGACATGTCCGTTGCCGCCAAAAGACGTACTGCCTGCTCCACCCGGTAATAGATCACATAATCCATTGGACTCTGCATGGTCACCTCTTTGAATGCACGACAGAAATATTGTGGGTTCATACCTGCCACTTCTGCAAGCTCTCCCAACGTGATCGGAGACTGAAAATGTTTCTCCACATACTCCAGAACATTCTTGATCCTGCTGATCTTGTGGGACGAACGGACCGACTCTTGCTTATTCTCAAGATAGAGTCCTTTCTGCAAGATCATGCCAAACAAACGACTGAGCCCTCCGGATGTCAGCAGTTCTCGCCAGCCATTATCTACAGAACTCTCCAAATCACTATTTTCTTTAAAATAGTTATAGTTACTGTCCATGATCTCGGCCGCGATCTTACAGATTTCCGGTTCTTTTTCCATCGCAAAATGAATCTGCGGCAGCAAATTCAGACGGTAAAACGGACGGACAAATTCTTTGATCGGCTCCATGTCGTGAAACAGGCCATAAAAATCAAACACCAGACACTCGTAAATCCCAGCAGATACGACACCTCCGTGAAACATACTGTCCTGAATCATCAGAATATCTCCTTCATTTGCAACAATTTCTTTTTCATCTATATGCAAAATCAGTGATTTTTCCTTCACTCGGATCAGTTCCCACTCCGTGTGCCAGTGGAATGGCATATGATGTTGCGGATGCTCATGGTCCACATAATAGTACGCGGCCGGATATTTTTTTGTTCCATGTTTTTTTCTTTCATAAAAACTGGCTGTATACATCTATAACCTCTCAAAAAAGTGAATATAGTCCTATTTTTAGCGATTATATATCTAGAAATATCGGACCGTCAATGGTAAAATGATATTACTAGAAATTTCGTGTGTCAACATATTGACAGAAAGGATGATTTATTATGGCAGAGAGCAGATTAATCGGTGGTTACCCGGTAATTGGTATTCGTCCGACTATTGATGGTAGACGTG
>JAFYOD010000166.1 GCA_017556515.1 Lachnospiraceae bacterium | reverse complement strand
TACTCCTACGTTTACGCATGAGGAGATGGTACGACGTGCGATCTCTCACAAGGTTCATATCATGTGCGAAAAACCATTTGTTCTGGATGAAGAGACTGCAAAAGCACTGATCGCAGAGGCGGAAGCAGCGGATTTAAAATTGATGGTCATGCACGTAGTACGATTCTGGCCGGAATACATGGCTGTGAAAAACATGATTCGAAATGGTGCGCTTGGCGAGATTAAAAATGTATATCTGAATCGTCTTTCTTCTCATCCGACATGGGCTGTATGGCACAGAGATCCGAAAAAATCCGGTGGTGGTCTTTATGATCTGCATATCCATGACATTGACTATTTATACGATGTCTTTGGAAGTGTAGAAAGTGTTTATGCGGTAGGAAAACAGGAAGAATCCGGCTGTTTTAATAATGTTTCTACGGTATTGAAGTTTAAGAATGGTGTTTCAGCAGTAGTGGAAGGATTCATGGACATTACCGGCTCTTTTGGATTTACGACGAATGTGCGAGTAAATGGTTCAGAGGCATCGGTCGAGATGTTGAGTAAAAATGTGTATCTGGCCGATGAAAGCATAGGAAAAGCCAATAAACTGGTTTTATATGAGAAGGAATCTTCACCGGTGATTATAGAACCGGATCGTTATAATCCTTATGCGGCAGAAACAGAATATTTTGCAGAGTGTGTGAGAAATAACACAGAGATTACAAGAGTTACTAATGACGATGTGGTAAATGTACTTAAAATTCTTAAGGCAATCCAGGAATCTTTAGAGCAGGGAACCACCGTTTCACTTTTCAAGTATTTAAAATCATGATATAATAAAGCATTATAGTCGTGAATTATTTGGAGGTAATCGTATGGATTTTATGACAATCATGCAGACAAGAAAAAGCATTCGTGCTTATGAGGATAAGCCGGTATCCAGAGAAGATCTGATCAAGATCGTGGAGGTAGGCAGACTTACACCGAGCGCTTGCAACTCTCAGCCGTGGAAATTTATCATTGTTGATGAACCGGAAGCAAAAGCAAAACTTTGCGACGGACTTGTATGTACAGACGGTCTTACAGGATGTCCGTGGAGAGATCAGGTTCCGGCATTTATTATCCTGGTTGAGCAGGAAGCAAATGTAAAACCGGCGGTTCTGACTCATTACCATGATTCTCAGCGTTTTGCCCAGGGTGACATTGGTGCGGCTTGTATGAATATGTGTCACATGGCTATGGAGCTGGGACTGTCCACATGCATTCTTGGCATGAATGATCAGAAGAAGATGGAGGAACACTTCGGTATTCCGGAAGGAAATGAAGCTCGTCTTGTTCTGGCAGTCGGCTACGGAATTGATCTGAATCCGAACTTTGTGAAACAGCGCAAATCCTTTGAAGAAGTTGTAAGCTTCAATCAGTGGTAAGATCGAAGTACCGCCCGGTGCCGTAAGATGCCGGGCGGTTTTTTGGAGGTAAAACATGGCAAAGGATATGACAAAAGGAAGTCTTGTCCGTGCACTGATCGAATTCAGTATTCCGCTGATCTTGAGCGGTATCCTACAGCAGCTTTATAGCTGGGCAGATGCTTTTATTGTCGGAAATATGGAAGGCGGACAGGCGCTTGCTGCGATCGGATCTACAACCTCGATCGTATATTTGTTTACCGGTGCGATCATTGGATTTACAAGTGGTCTTTCGATCTTGTCTGCTCGCTATTTTGGTGAAGGAAGACTTGATATTCAAAGAGTGCTTCTGTCTACGTTCTCAGTGATCTTAGGCATTATTTTTGTATTTCCATGTATTCTGGGAACTGTATGTTTAAATCCGATCTTACGGATCCTTGATATTCCAAAAGATATTTACCAGATGGCAGGCACATATTTGCGGATCGTATTGATCGGTGTTCCATTTCTGGCAGTGTATAATGTATATTGTGCGGTACTTCGCGGGTGCGGTGACAGTAAAGCGCCATTTTACTCAGTTATGGTATCGTCGGCAGCCAATATTATTTTGGACATCATGTTTGTGGGAGTATTTCGGTGGAGTGTAGCCGGTGCAGCAGTAGCTACCATTCTTTCACAGATTGTAATGACGTTCTTCACGATTCTTTACACGGAGCGTAGATATGAGCGTTTGCGTCTGGGGAAAATTCCGGGAAGTGTGGATCGGGAAATTCTCAAAGAAGGTTCTGCATTTTCGATTCCGCTAATGGTAAATTCAGTGATCAGTTCTTTTGGAAGTGTGGCCTTACAAAGCTTTATGAATAGTTTTGGATCCACCACAGTGGCAGCGATCTCAACTGCGTACCGTGTGGACAGTATCATCATGCTTCCCGTTACCAATCTGGGAGCAGGTATCTCTACGATCACCTCACAAAACCTGGGAGCCGGTCAGAAAGACCGTGTAAAGAAAGGCTTGTATGTCGGCATTGGGATCATGTCAGTCGTGGCAATCTTTATGACGATCATTGTGATAAATTTTGGTGGAACACTGGTAGCATTGTTTGGAATTTCAGAAGAATCTGTTGAGATCGGAAAAGCATTCTTCCGTTCTCTTGCAATGTTCTATTTGTTGTTCAGCATCTGTGTTGCGATCCGCGGATATATTCAGGGACTTGGTGATGTAAACTACACAACATTTGTCGGAATCAGTTCTCTTGCAGTCCGTATCGCTGCATCCTACTTGTTGAGACCGGTCATGGGGAACCTGATCATCGGATGGG
>JAFYOD010000165.1 GCA_017556515.1 Lachnospiraceae bacterium | reverse complement strand
CGTCCGGCGACTGATGCCTGGTACTCATGCTGTGATTGTCAATCTCTCTTACCGCATGCAGGGATTTTATGTATTAAAAGGAAATCCAAAAAATATCCATACATGGGAAGATCTTATCCGTCCGGATGTTACGATTCTGAATCGCAAAAAAGGCTCCGGTTCCCGTATTCTTCTGGATGAGCATCTGTTTTCCCTTGGACTTTTACCCAATCAGATCCGAGGATATGAAACAGAAGTCCCTTCACATTTGACTGCTGCCACCGCGATTGCAGAGGGACAGGCAGATGTCTCCATTGGTACCAGAAGAGTGACCAAACAGTTCCCTGATCTGGAATTTATTCCAATGCAAAGGGAACAGTGCGATCTGATTATAAAAAAAGAACTTTTTAACACATCAAAGATACAGACATTGCTTCAGATCCTTCGATCTGATATTTATCAGAAAGAGGTTCATGCCATTGCAGACAATGACTATTCGGATCTGGGCAAGATTGTCGGGGAGGTTTAAATATGTTATCTGTTAAGACACCAGAAGAGGTCTATGAGATTATCCAGCAGGAGTTCCAGACACTGACTGAACGGACAGAGTATGTGTCTCTCTATGAAGCATGCGGCCGTGTACTTGCAGAAGATATCTGTGCGGCGGAATATGTTCCGGCATTTAACCGTTCTACCGTAGATGGTTTCGCTGTACATGCCAAAGACACCTTTGGCTGCAGTGACAGTATTCCTGCGATTCTGGAAAATACAAAAGAAATTTTTATGGGACAGGAAGCCGACTTTACACTGGAAACCGGTTTTTGCGCCCCAATTCCGACCGGAGGACAGCTTCCAGACGGCGCAGATGCTGTTCAGATGGTTGAATTTTCTGAAGACTACGGCGACGGTACAACCGGTATCTTAAAACCAGTAGCACCTGGCAACAATGTCATTTTAAAGGGCGATGATGTTTACCCTGGTAAATCCGTTCTTCCTGCCGGCAGAAAACTGAATGCTCAGGATATTGGTGCACTGGCCGCACTTGGTATTATAAAGGTGCCTGTCGTTTCCCAATTAAAGGTTGCCATCCTGTCTACCGGAGACGAGCTGGTTCCACCGGAAAATGCTCCAAAACCAGGGCAGATCCGGGATGTCAACAGCAGTCTTGTAGCTGCACTCATCGCACAGTGCGGTGCCATTCCGGTAAACTACGGTATTACACAGGATCAGGAAGCATTGCTGGATGCCGCTGTAAAAAAAGCGGTCTCTGAATGTGATGTTATTCTGATCTCCGGCGGAAGCAGTGTCGGCGTGAAAGATGCAACCTGCAGAATCATCGAATCACAGGGGCAGCTTTTATTTCACGGAATTGCCATGAAGCCCGGCAAACCAACGATCTTTGGCAAGATTGGACATAAACCAATCATCGGACTTCCAGGACATCCGGTTGCTGCATTCTTTATCACTCACTTATTTGTTCGTCCGCTTCTTGCAAAACTTACCGGACAAATGCTGTCTGAATTCCAGGCAACTGCAATACTCTCAGAATCCGTAGAAGCCAATCACGGACGTGCCCAGTATACAGGTGTATTTTTACAGAAAAAAAACGGGCAGTTGATCGCACATCCGATTCGCGGTAAATCAGGACTGATTACCACACTTGCCGGATCAGACGGTTATTTCTGCATTCCCCGTGACTGCGAGGGACTTCCGGCCGGTGCATGTGTCCAGATTACCTTATATTCTGTGGATTAATATAAATAGAAAAAGGAGTTCTTATTATGGCTTTTGAAT
>JAFYOD010000164.1 GCA_017556515.1 Lachnospiraceae bacterium | reverse complement strand
CTGTCTGTAAAACTTCTGATCAAAAGAAATAGATTCATTAAAATTGTGTACTAACTGATTGGTCTGTTTTGTAAAACGTCCACCCCAAAGTTTCATATTTGGGTCCTCCTTTTGTATTATATTTTAAAATCTTTCTTCTTCGTTTTCGGATTCATCCTCAACGTTTTCTTGCTCTTCTCTCTTTTCCTGATCACGTCGTTCCATGATACGATCAACACCAAATAGAATAGCCAAGATCACGATTGCTGCAAGAGTATTAATAATTCCAATCTTTAATCCGGCCGGGAAGTATTCAAACGTAATCTCGTGTTCTCCGGCAGGAAGTTCTATTGAAAGAAAGGCATCGAAGATTTTCTCTGTTTCTACTTCTTCACCATCCACTTTTACAGTCCATCCTGATTCGTATGGAATAGAAGTGAATAACAATCCTCTCTCTGCAGCATTCACAGTTCCCACTAATTTGGTATCTTTCCAACTGGTCAGTTTCAGAGGAGTTTCATTTAACTTGTTATATAATGAGATCATCGCCTGATCCGAGAAACGATAAACCTCGCACTTCATATCCTGATTATCTGTCTGAGAAGTCAGGGTTACCTGGTTTCCTTCTATCAGGTATCCCAATTCCAACAGATATCCACGCTCTGTATTGTCGAAAGTTTTCGATCCGCCCGGAACCGAAGCCTTCACCTTTTTTACCCTCTTATTTGTTACATATACATAGTACTCACCCTCTACGTTCGGTGTAAACGTACAGTTCTTTCCTGATGTATGACTCTCGACCCATTCAAGAACCGGCTCATTTCCCAATGCCTGACAAAGATCATTTTGTACAGATGCAGGATTATCCATTTTGTACTGCCAGTTGTCTTCCACGGAATATGAGATCATAAATCCAAGCGGCAGCGTATACAGATTTTCGTAAAGATAGGTTTCTCCACTTTCCTTCATATATGCCCAAAGTTCTCGATTTGGCACTTCCTCGGAATATAATGCATATTTCACAGAAAGAAGACTGTCCAGCAGCGGAGTGCTTCCGGTAATACTGTAGGAATTCGTAGAAGCTTCGCCACCCAAACGTTCAAAAAACTCCGTCAAGTCTGCATTGGCGGTTGATGAAAACAGAGAGACTGACGGGAAATTCATCCACGCGCCGTCATTTTTCGTCTTTCTCGTTTTCTTTTCCACACGGTAAAACTCGTCCGACATTTCAACTGATTTCAGCAATGTTCGAACATCTTCATTGTCCCTCGTATAGGCTTCACGACTGGTGATCGTCACACTTGTCACCGCCGTATTCGCTGCTGCCTCCACAGAGACAAGGACCAATGCCAGTACTCCTGCCAACCCTCGCTTATCTGTCTTATATAAATGCAGAATACCTGCATACATTGCCAAAATTATGATCGCCACATAAAAAATGGAGAAATGAAAATGCTTTGCATCGATCAGCTTCTGCGCCAGAAGCACAAAACAAATGCTTCCCAAGAAAGCCATATTGATATGCTTCTTCGGGGTTTCCTCAAGATACATGTATGCGCGGAAACATACAAACAGCATCAGGAAAATGTAAATAAACGACTGTCTGGCCGGCAAGCTGTTCGGATAGTGGAATCCATGCCAGATGAAATTTAACACATTCGTGGAAAAACTTGCAAAAAAGATTAAAAGAAGTCCACAGTAAACAGCTCTTTCTTTTACAGAAACCTTTTTACATACCACATATAACAAGAAGAATATCAATACTGCCACGCCACAGTAGATATTCGGCCAATGATCCAGTCCGATTTCTGTTTCCACACAGGTCAGATGGCGGGCGATCATATCAAAAATTGTAAAATAGGATGTCAATGTCTTCGGAAAATCAAAATCTCCGGAAGCAGTTGACCGCAGTGCGTAAATTTCAGGAAACAGCACCACACCTGCCATCGCCCCTGCAAGTAAAGAATACACTGCAAAACGAAGGCACGCATCCATGTAATCTTCCCAGTCTTCCATTTTCTCCATGATCAGAAGTGCTCCGAAATAAAGCACCATGAAAATACAGATCATGATAGAAATATAGTAGTTAGAAAGGATTGAAATCCCAAGTGCGATACAATATAGAAATCCATTTCCTTCCTTTACCAGCTTTTCCAATCCATACACGATGATCGGAAATAGCAAGATACAATCCAGCCACATGATATTCCAGCTGTATGCCGCCATATATCCGGACAGTGCGTAAAAAATACCAAAGAATCCAACAACGATAGAATCTGTATTGCAGTGTTTCTTTAAATACCAGGCAAATGTCAGACCGGACAGACCAATCTTAAACACGATCATATACGTCATAAACTCAATGACCAGATTTTTCGGACATAGGATCAGCAGCCAGTTCATCGGGCTTGCCAGATAATACGCATACAGCGCAGCAAAGTTTACACCCATTCCAATATCCCAGCTATACAGCAGGCTGCCTCCATTTTGAAGCTTATCCCGGAATTCTGAGAAAAACGGTGCATACTGATGATACATATCCGTTCTCAAAAAACTTTTATCGCCGAACGGAAAAATTCCTCTCTGGATAAATATGATCACCATGATCACCATAGGAATAAAAAATGCGATCTTTAGTCCATCATTCGGACGGACTTCGATTTCATTTAAGCGTGGAAAACACTTACCTTTTCTTTCTTCCATATAATTTAAGGGGCTCCTTTTCTATCGTTTTCCTTTATTTTTTATCCTTTTTTGTAAAGATCAGGATCTTGCTGAATACATAGTTTAAGATTACCACAACCACCGAGATCAGCAGCTTACAAATAAAGAACTCCATACCAAGTAAGTCAACCATGATGAAAAGTGCCGCCAGATTAAAAATAAACGTCGCCACTCGACAAGCCACAAAAGATACAAATTCTCTCCAGACCTCTGCCGGGACCAATGTATGACTCTCAAACACCCACCATTTATTCGTTACGAATGCAAACAGAACTGCTGCAACCCAGGCAATAGTCTGTGCCGGGATCGTCGGCATATCCGTTAAGTAAAACAGAACATTTGAAATGACATAGTCAACTGCAGTTGTGAGAACACCAAAGATCAGATAGGCAATCCCTTCTCTCATCACATTATTGCTCTTTTTCATATATAATACTCCGTATTCATTTACATGCGGTTTTCTCCGCTTCCCCCATTTTATTACAGCACCTAAAAAAAGTAAAGGACTGCAAACCGAATAATCGGTTGCAGTCCCTTAAAATTTCTTAAAATTATTAGGTTATGTACCAAGAATTAAGCGTTTAAAAGCTTCTCGATGCTTACTAACTTAACGCATACGCAGAAGATTTCAGCAGCAAGTTTTAATTCCTCTAAGGACGGGAAGGACGGAGCAATACGGATGTTGCTGTCTTTCGGGTCTTTGCCGTACGGGAATGTAGCACCAGCGCCT
>JAFYOD010000163.1 GCA_017556515.1 Lachnospiraceae bacterium | reverse complement strand
CGCATGAAATAAATATTGTTTACCTCCATCTCAGCACGTTTCTGAAGACCACGGAGCAAAACACTGGAATAACGCTCGATACCAATATAATTAACATCCGGATTCTTTTCTGCCAGCTCCATGATGAACTTGCCTTTTCCCATACCTACTTCAATTCGGATCGGGTTATTATTTCCAAAAAACTCATGCCATCTTCCTTTTAACTCTTTCGGCTCCTGAACTACGTATGGGCTCTCTGCAATCTCTTCCTCAGCGCCTTTGATATGGCGTAATCTCATAACAATTCCTCCTAAGTTATCACTCTCTATTTTCTATTTATTTCTTGGATTTCTCCTTCAATCTCCTTCATTTTATCATTTCCCTCAGATGTTTGCAAGATTGCTTTCTTTATCTGTCTTTTTTGTGTAAAATTATTAAGTTTTTGTGAATCTTTGCAAAATCTTAATGCAAATTTTCTTACTTTCTATTATAATAAGAAATATGATAGACGATTTTTGGAGGGTACACTATGGGAAAAATGGAAAACTCAGGAATCTGGGAGCAAATACAAAAAAGCGTTCAAGAAACCGAACGATTAATGGGTCAGAAAAAGTACAATCTCTCTATGATCAAAGCTCGTCAAACGATGGAATTCATGGTAAAGCTCCATTGCGATAAAGCCGGTATTGTTGAGAGTACTCCGGAAGATATGATTCACGATCTTTATGAAGGCAAATGGATTTCCAAGTCTACTGCAGAACATTATATGCAGATTTTGGAATTAGGCAATAAGGCAACCAAAGATGGAGACAACAGCCCTTACAATGCAAACCAGGCTTTCCATGTTCTTACACAGGAAATCTATGCTTTTGTTGATGCTGACAAAGTAAAACACCGTCGTTCATCCACAGCAAAACAGTCTGTACAAGCAGCCCAGACCGCAGGTAGCGGCAGCACCAGAAAACGTCAGACAGCAACTTCTGCAGCTGCTTCTGCAACTTCTTCATCCAGAGTATCCAGAAGCACAGGCAGTTCCAAGAGAGCAAAGAAATCCTCCGGTTTTAATCAGAAAGATTTATTGAAACTTTTGATCCCTATTGCACTTGTGATCGTTTTAATCTTTTTGATCAAAGTTTTAACTCCTGAAAAAGATCCTACTGCTGAAACTACACCTGCTACGCAGATTACAGTTGAAAAACAGTCCGATGCGATCGAAACCACTCCTGCTGAGACAGAATCTGCTTTAGAAGCAAATATTACATACAAGACAACAACAACTCTCAATGTCCGCAGCGCTCCTTCCACAGAAGCTGAGCGTGTTGGTAAACTTGATCCGGATAAGACTGTTGAATACATTCGTGATCACGATGATTTCTGGGCAGTAATTCTTTACAATGGCCAGGAAGCATATGTCGCTAAAGAATATTTAACTCCGGTAACCGAGTAATATTACAAACAACCGCCAAACTTTATAAAATTGGCGGTTGTTTTTCTTTGTATGAATGTTAAAATAAGATAAGAAAATTTATAGATGGAGTGTTTTATATGTCAAGAAACAAAACAAACTTTACAAAAGACACGCTTTGGATATCCGCTTTAGGCATCCTTTGTGCAGTCTGCCTCATGTTAGTATTTTTGATTACTGCCATCGAAGCAGTTGTATACTGGACTCCTGGATATTTTGAAGCTGAATATACAAAATATCAGGTCCTTGATCATCTGCCTCCTATGACGATGGAAGATCTTCTCGTTGTTACAGATGAGATGATGGCTTATCTCCGTGGTAATCGTGCAGATCTCCATGTTTTCACAAATATTGGCGGCCACTACATAGAATTTTTTAATGCCCGTGAAATCGCACATATGGAAGATGTTCGTGGTCTTTTTATCGGCGGTCTTATGCTCAGAAAAATCGGTCTTGCAGTCACAGCCGCATATGCCGTCATTCTTGCATTTTGGTGTAAAAAAGATCAGGAAAGAAAAAATCTTTTGAAAACAGTTGTTCCGGGTTCACTTTGCCTCGGTACAGGCTTGTTTTTTGCAGTTGCACTTTTTATTGCAGCAACAGTAGCAAGTGATTTTTCCAAATATTTTATTGTCTTTCATCATATCTTTTTTGATAATGATTTATGGATTTTAAATCCGGCAACTGATCTATTGATCAATATTGTTCCGGAACCATTTTTTATGGACACAGCCTTACGCATTGGAATTACATTTGGACTTATGGTTGTTGTATTCCTTGCGATCAGCTTTTATTTATGGAAACGTAACAAAAAGATATTAAAGTAATATAAGGAAATATAATATGAAGAAACTTCTCAGTATCTTGCTTTGTGCAGCCTTAATATTCAGTCTCGCGCCTGCAAGAACTACATATGCAGCCGGAACTTGGCCATCCAATGTTACAATCGAAGCAGACGGCGGCATCCTAATCGATGCAGATTCCGGTACTGTTTTATATAGTAAAAATATTCACGAAACTTATTATCCGGCAAGTATTACAAAAATCCTCACAGCATATATCATTATTAATTATTGTGATCTGGACGACACGGTTACTTTCACACACTCTGCTGTAAATACGTTGGAACCGGGATCTTCTATTTTAGGTGCCCGTGTTGGTGATAAGATGAGCGTTCGAGATTGTCTCTATGCTCTGCTCTTACAATCTGCAAACGAAGTAGCTAATGCTCTCGCTGAACATTGTTCCGGAAGTGTCGAAGCGTTTGCTGAATTAATGAATGAAGAAGCCAAAAAGCTTGGCTGTGTCGATTCCAATTTTGCAAACCCAAGTGGACTTAACAATCCGAATCATTATACATCAGCCCATGATATGTCCTTGATCGCAAAAGCTGCTTTTTCCGATCCTACCTTTTTGGAAATTGACAAGACTTTATATTATGATGTGCCAGCCGGACAATTACAACAATATCCGGATGGCTGGCGCTATTATATGCACCATCGTATGATGAAAAAAAATGATTCCCAATACTATAGTGGAATCATCGGTGGAAAAACAGGTTATACATCTCTTGCAGGAAATACTCTGGTAACATGTGCAGAACGTGATGGTTTAAAATTAATCGCAGTTGTACTTAACGGTCGTCAGACACACTATTCCGATACGAAAGCTTTACTCGATTTTGGTTTTGAAAATTTCAAATCTGTGTTGATCGCAGATCAAGACAGTGCATATCAAGAAATTGAAAATGATCTTTCAATCGGAGGCATTTTTTCCGGGGACACAATAAAGCTCTCTGTCGATACAAATAGCGCTATCACTCTTCCTATGACAGGTAACTTTGCAGATGTTACATCCTCTCTCGACTATGAGCTCGATGAAACCGCACCGAAGTCTGCAGTCGCAAGAATTGATTATAAGTATGGAGATCGTATTGTAGGACAAGCTTATCTGGAAACATCCACGGTTCCGGGATATGTTGTAAAAGAATCTATTCAAGAAGTTTCTTCAACATCAGTAACTTCTGAAACCGAAGAAACCGCCCTTGAATCCGTACCTTCCACAGAGGCTGCCAAGCCAACATTTATATCCGATCAGAATAAAAGGGAAAACTCGACCGTTTCTATCTTCGATATTCTTAAAAAAATTCTGACTGTCGGTGGTATCATTGGTGCAGTTGGTATAATCATCTTAGGAATTATCATTTACCGTGAAAAGCAAGAAGAGCGTGCTATGACAATCCGTCGTCAAAATCGAGAACGGCGCAGAAAAGAGTGGGGTGCAACCACAGAATTTAACTTAGTTATGCAGGAGCATTTACGTTCCAAGAATCAATTTAAAAAGAGAAGCCTTTGGGATAAGATCAAAAACTGGTTTCGAAGATAAGTAAAAGGGGTAACACTACCACATTATTGCGGTTGTGTTGCCCCTTTTGCTGCAAGTTTTTTTGATTTATTTCTCTCCGCTCTGCGAAGTTTTGTTTCTTCCTTCTTTTTAACGATCATCTCTGCAGTTTCTTCATCAATAAGTTTCTGAGTCTTTACTGCAAAAATAAAACCATCTTCTGTTTTCTTAATTCGGATTTTTCCCTTTACAAATCCATGATCCGGACATACTGCAAGGCAAAGATAGAATTTCTGTCCATAGGAGAACCATCTGATTTTTTTTCTAAGCATGCGATTGCATTTATAACAGATCATATCTGTAACCTGTTTATCCGCCATCACTTCTTCTTTGGTATCAAAAATTCTTGATACAAATTTCGTATAATCAGGAAACTCTAATGTAAACTCTTCTTCCTCTGTCTCCGGAAGCTGATAGTAGTCTACAGATAAATAGTCTTCCATTTTACGAAAATCCATCTGCATCATTACTTTCGCAGTATACTCCGCATCATCCATCGCACGATGGAACGGAGCGTCCACTGGGATTCCTAAAAATTCAACTGCCTCGTCCAAAGAAGCTCTGGTCTTTCCATCCGAATATAACAAACTGTGTAACTTCTGTAAATCATAGAATAACAGAGGAAACTCAAAAGGAATTTCCATTCCGTGATACATCATATTGCGCTGAAGTTCAGTAAGGTCCATACTGCCCCAAGTACAGAAAGTATAATCCTCTCCGCACCATTCAATAAAATCCTCCATTACCTTTGTAAAAGGCTCGCCCTTACGCTCCAGTTCTTCCATAGAAACATGAGTCACTTCAGAGATGATGTGATGCATCTGACGGTACACACATGGTTTGATCAAACGATGGAATTCCGAAACTTTTTCCAGATTTTCATTTAATTTCACAGCTCCAATCTCGAAAATTTCAAAAGAAAGTCTCGGAGAATAGTTATCTCTTCCACTGGAGCTCTGATTCCATTCCAAATCAAAAACAATATAATTTCTCATAATGTTACAAGTATATCACAGAATCTTTAGGTTGTAAATTTCAGATTCCGCCTATATTGCCAGACATTCTCACATTTTCCGATTTTTCTTGTATTTCTTTTCCGAAAAGTTTATACTAAAATTAGAAAATTTGATTGGGAGGGACTTTTTATGAACCCGATTACGATTGCTCATTTAAGCGATATTCATTATGCTCCAACAGAAAATAGCGAAGTTGCAAATATGTTAAGAGAAAAAAATATTTATGTAGAAAATTTGCTTCCGCAGTGTCTGGAACATTTAAAAACTGTAAAGCCGGACATTATCTTGATTACCGGAGATTTGACTCACGAGAGTGAAGCTGATGATTTTCGCTATGTACGACAGGTACTAACGGAGCTTATGCCTGATACACCGGTTCTTGCTACCATTGGAAATCATGATATCCGTCATGCATTCAGAACAGGTTTCTTAAATATTCCGGAATCTGAAGCAACTGATGAACCGTATTACGATTCAGTAATTATAAATGATTATCAGTTTGTTTCTTTAGACAGTTCCTATATTAAACGACTAGAAGGTATTTTCACAGATGAGGCTATGGATTATCTTGAAGAAAAACTCGAAAATCCAAATGTAAAGGGTACATTTATCCTTATGCACCATCCGATCATGAAAAGAGCCAGACATCTGGCATTTACTATGAATGATCGTCTGGAAAAAATCCTCAAGACAGGAAAAATCAAAGGTATTTTCAACGGTCATGTACATAGTAACTTTGCAAGCTCTGTATTTGGTGTTCCGCAGTTTACATCCGAATCCTTGAAAACAGATTTTGACGTACTCTCCGACCGCTTATCTTATAATGACCGATCTGGCTATCAGATTGTTTCCTTTGATGAAAATGGTGACTTTTTATCAGAACGTTTTATCTTAAATCCAAAACCGGAAATTTTAGTTGAAAGAATGTACAAGAAGTAATGGAGGAAATCTCGATGAAACATTTAAAAGGATTAGCTCATATTGCACTGTATACAAAAGACATGAAAACTTCCTTGAAATTCTATGAAATGCTCGGAGGTACTGTTACAGATCAAGCTGATGTTCAAAAACCTGCCGGAACAAATCACATCAAATTGGTACAGATGCCGGGATTTGTTCTTGAGATCATCGAACCACATGATGGAAGTTCGGTTACATCTGAAGGTGGTCTCTTCCCACATATTGCATTTGAGGTTGATGATGTCGATGCAATGGTTGTAGAATTAAAAGAAGCAGGAATTGATACATTCCGTACTCCAGAACCAAACTCCATGCCAATCTTCGGCGGAATTCGCAATATCTTCTTCTATGGCCCGGACGGAGAACTTTTAGAATTATTACAGCATTTATAATAAAAACAGAGGTGTCTTCAGAAAAAGACACCTCCTTTTTTATCTTCCTGTTCCATGTTCTGCATAATATGCTTCTTTTTCCTGATACATGCGATGATCTGCAATTTTCAGCAGTTCTGTAATTTGGCCATTACATTTTGGTTCCCAAACCCATCCAATCGCAAACTTTACATCATATTCGGACATTTTCTCATTTAGCAAACGAACTCTTTCCTGTAAATCCTCTAATGTAACATTACTGCTCATTGCAAGAAATTCATCTCCTCCAATACGGAATACCGTATTTTTAGGGAATACATCTGTAAGACATTGATAAGATCGCATCAATAATGCGTCTCCCTCCAAATGCCCTTTTGTATCGTTGATGATCTTTAATCCCATGACATCACAATAAATAATACCGATACTTGCATCATGATCTACAGTCGCAACAAACTCATTCATTCCATGACGATTCAATGCTCCCGTAAGCTGATCATAATAGCTCATTGCTTCTAATCGTCTGACCAAGTCTCTTCTTCTCAAAATAGATGCAATAAAATGACCAAGCACCATAAACATAACTGAAATATGATTCAGCAACTGCTCTGGTGGATTATCCACTCCGTAAAATCCAATAATATGATCACGAAATACAATCGGACTTACTACAAGTGAATGAATCTGCTGTGGTTCCAAATATTCATATGCTTTCGGATTCGTTTCTTTTAAATCTTCAATATTTTTAATGATCACATTCTCATTTTTTCTAAAAGATTCGTACCAAATTTCTAATGCTTCTTGAGGAACACCTTGTAAATTTTCTATTTGCGGTTCCACTCCGTCTGCACACCATTCATATGTATTATTAAATGTATGATCTGGATTCTCTTCAAAAATATAGACTCTTTCACTTTTTAAAGCTTGTCCCAAATACTTTAATAAAACATGTAATGATTTTATTGGAGTCGATTCTGAAAGGGCCAAGCGAAGTGCTTCGTTTACAAGTGCTTCATTCGAGCTATATTCTAAAATTGTCTGTTCTTGCTCGTCCTGTTCCTGAATATCAATCGATATCTCCATACGATATCTCTTTCCATCCTGCTCGATCATTGTATCTTTTAGTGTGTAAGTTCTTTCCAATAAATCATTATGATATTTCCATTCATAAAACTCGCCTGGTTTTAATTTATTATTTGTACACATCAAACAAGGAGAAGAACATTTCTGTAATACCTCATAGCAAGGTTTTCCTGCAATCTCGTCCATTGATTGGATTCCAAGTCTTTCACGACCAAATTTATTTAAATAGACCATCTCATATGTATCCATATCGGACACATATACAACTTCTTTCATATTTTCATAGAAATCCCATATCTTTTTCACATGTTTCATCTCCTTTATCTTCTGTTTTATTATATAAAAAATCTTTTTTATTTACAAATATTATTTAAATATTCATAAAACAAAAAAGACTATTGAGAAATTGAAAAACATTCAATTTCAGCAACAGTCTTTTAATTTTTTAATTAATGATGATGATGACCTCTTAAGATACTATAGTGTTTTCTCTTACCATGTTCTTTTGCATCTTTGAGTTTCTTCTCACGACGATTCTTAACTTCAGCCGGCATTTCTCCAATATCACCCGCTTTGATCAATGCCTCTCTTGTCATGATCGGACCAAATAATTCATAAATCAACACTGCAAACAATGTGATATTTCTGATCAAACGTCCCTGTTCTCCTAACTGCATTGCAGTTGCACACATACCGAGTGCAACACCAGCCTGCGGGAATAAGGTGATTCCGAGATATTTACAGATTTCAGCTGAACACTTTGTTGCTTTCGCGCTAATTGCAGTACCAACATATTTACCGATACAACGGAACACAATATAAACGGTACCGATCAAGATAATTGCCACATCACCAAATACACCCAACTCTAATTCTGCACCACTGACTACAAAGAATAATGCAAATAACGGAGATGTCCATTTATCTGTTGCTGCCATCAAATCATGAGATAATGGACAAATATTGCAGAATACAGTACCTAACATCATACATACCAGTAAGGAGGAAAATCCTACATGTACCGGACCAATGTTAAATTTAAGAGAAGATAAAGATGTTGTTACTAATACAAATGCAATTGTCAGGTTTAAACGGTTTGTGTTGGAGTTGAATAATTTCTCCATCTGTGTCAATACCCAGCCCATAATAGCACCAAGCAGTAAGGAAGCTGCAATCTCAACTAATGGATTAATAAAGATGGAAATAAAATCCACAACACCACTCACTAATGTCTTGGCAATACCAAAACATACTGCAAAGATGATCAAACCAACCGCATCATCCAACGCTACGATTGGAAGAAGAAGGCTTGTAAGCGGCCCTTTTGCTTTGTACTGACGTACGACCATTAAAGTTGCGGCCGGCGCAGTTGCCGTCGCGATTGCACCGAGAGTAATCAACTGCGGAACTGTTAATTTACCTGGCATTGCTATATGCACTGCATACAAAGCAATGTCTACACATAAAGTAGCAGCTAATGCCTGAAAAATACCAATCACAGTTGCCTGTTTTCCGGTATGTTTTAACTCTTCTAAACGGAATTCATTACCGATAGAAAATGCAATAAATCCAAGTGCTACTTCAGAAATGATAGAAAGCTGAGCAACAGCTTCCAAGGATGTGAATCCTAATCCATCCACATTTAATGCGCCCAGACAGTACGGTCCGATTAATACGCCAGCAATCAAGTACGCAGTTACAGACGGTAACTTAAGCGGCTTAAAAACTCGTGTCATGATCAGACCTGCGAGCAGGGCAATTGATACAGGTAATAGTGTGCTCATATTTGTCCCCTTTTCACATTTATTAAAAGATAAACCACAGTATACGCCCGTTCATATAAAAGCGCAATGGACATATTTTACATATTTTTCTGATTTTTTTATTTATTTTCTTCTATTTTGACTATTTACATTTTTTAATTATTTATAATATATATTATTCCTAAAATTATTATTCTATAACTTATAATACTTAAGAATTATTGGATATTCAAAAATTCTTAGCCATATTTTAACATGCAATAAAAAAGCGGAAAACCATTACTAAATGATTTTCCGCATATAAATCTGGTGTCCCTGACTGGAGTCGAACCAGCGGCCTTTCGCTTAGGAGGCGAACGCTCTATCCTACTGAGCTACAGAGACAATTTTGTTTGGAGTAAAACTCCGTACATAATATTAACAAACGCGACTATGAAAGTCAAGTAAAAGACGCTCTCGGTATTTCTTCAAAATTCAGAGTTCCCTGAAGCCATATTTGTCCTTTAAATCTGCGTCCAACTTCCGGTTCACCAATCAAGTCCTGACTGTTAATACAAACATTAAATAAAATATCGTTACATTCCAAATTCAAAACATATAATTCTTCTTTTGTATATATGTTTTTTACTTTTTTAATATCCTTTATTTCTCCAATAACAGAATACTGATCACACTCTACCCCACATGGCATAAAACAAGAATCAATAATTGAATATAAATCTTCTTTCATTGCTCGTCTGGAAATTTTAGAATACAGATCAATATCATCGATCGTCAAAGTTTCCATTGCAGTCTCATCGCCATTTCTTGCAGCCTCGATCAAATTATTACGATTTGTCATTGCAGTTTTGGCCATTTCAATCTGTTTTGGTGTTTTTCTAACTGGTAGCAAAATTTTTCCTGAAACAGATAGTCCAGAAAGACTTACAGATTTTATTCTATGAGGTCCACTCTTTTTTAACCTTTTTTCTTGATAGTCAAGCAAATTCTGTACATAAAAAATCAATGAAATACCAATTTTCATTTCATCAGCCATTCCTGCAAAGGTTTCCCTTTCCGTATGACGTTGAATCGAACACTCTGCATTTGTACTTTCAATCATATTATTTAAATAAGGAAGATAAAATTCTCTTTCAAATTTCCCTTCTTCATTTAATTCTCCGATGATAGAAACTCCAATCCCAGGGGCCACTTCTACTCGCATTTCACTAACATTCGTTTCATGATCAATTTCCACACATCTGGTTAATGACGGCTGTTTCTCTAGTAAATCCAGAAGCGAGATTATATCACGTTTTTTCTGGTACATACTAAAACCAGCTGCACGTAAAAATTTATGCATATTGTTTCTTATTCTCCTTCTGTGTTGGCTGAATCATCGTCTTTATCTTCTTTTGATTCTTCTGCTTCCATTGCCTCTCTCTGAAGTTTTCTAAGTTCTTTCAAACGTTCACTCTTCATTCGTTCGCTATTTGGAACTTCAATGGACTGTTCTCCAGAACCGATTTTTTCTTTTTTCTCGTTCTTTTTCTTTTTATCAAGACGATCAGAAAGTGTCGGACGTTTCACATATCCAAGGGCCTGTTCCAGTGCTTCCTGTTCCTCACTTCCCAACAGAACTTCTGTCGCACCTTCTTCCACTTCTTTAAGATATAAATAACATCCTTCTCGGCTGTGAACTGCATCTAAAACAAAGCCAGTATTGTTATCATCTAACATTGCAAGAACGAAGCTTAAATTACCACCCATTCCTTTAAATGCATTATACTTAACAAATCCGAATTTTTGAAAAGAATCTTTTACCTGTTTAGACAAAACTTTCATCATATCTTTATTAGCTCTGTCCTTCGCATTTAAATCTTTTAACTGTTCCAGAATATTTTGCATCGTATCTTCCAGCGATTCAGCATCTTTTCCGCGCATAAATCGATCATATCTACGGTAAAGCTTATTCATTTTGATAATACATATAACAAATGCAATCAAAAGAGCAAGCGATAACCCACAGGATCCAATGAGTAAATACATCGGATCAAACGGAAGATTATATAACATCTCATTCATCATATACTTATATCTTCTGTCCTTCCTCTTTATCAACTATGATTCACAGACAACAATTTAGGAATGCATGGATTCCATTAATTCAATCAATCGTTCTAATTCTTCCTGGGAATAATATTCAATTTCAATTCTTCCCTTATTTTTATCTTTGCGGTTGATAATTACTTTTGTGCCCATAATAGTTTTTAATTTATCTTCAATCTGTCTATAGATCAGATTGATATCCGGACCATTTTCCGGCTGTTTTACTTCTTTTTCCGGACGATTTAAAAGTTTTACAAGTTTTTCAACATCTCGTACACTTAAACTTTCCTGAATAGTCTTCTTTGCAGCCTGATACTGTTTTTCTCCCTCATCTAACCCGAGAAGAGCTCTCGCATGACCACTGGAAATCTGACCATCAACCAGAAACTGCTGAACTCTTGAATCTAATTTTAACAAACGCATACTGTTTGTAATCGTAGCTCTATTTTTAGAAACACGATTTGCAATTTCTTCCTGAGTCAGTTCAAACTCCTGAATCAATCTCTGGTAAGCCATAGCTTCTTCGATTGGATTTAAATCTGCACGCTGAACATTTTCAATTAAAGCAATTTCCATTGTTCTCTGTTTATCGTATTCACGAATTAGAACCGGAACTTCTACAAGACCAGCAAGTTTTGCAGCTCTCCATCTACGTTCACCCGCAATAATTTCATAATGTTCATCTTTCTGCTGAACCAAAAGTGGCTGTAAAATACCAAATTCTTTAATAGAATTTGCCAATTCCTGTAACCCTTCTTCATCAAATTTCTTTCTCGGCTGAGAACTATTTGGTTCAATTAAAGAGATTTTCAATTTCTGCTCCACTGGTTTCTCGATAACCTTTTCAATCTCCACGATTTTTTCAATGATTACCGGTTCAGCTTTCGATGTTTCACGTGAAACATTTTCTGCCGTTTTTTCAGTTCTTTTATTGGATTCTGTTTTTTTCGGAGTTGTTTTTCGTTCTCTCTTTACAACAGGTGTCTCTTCCTGTGCAACATCTTCTCCAAACAGTACACCAAGACCTTTTCCTAAACCTCTTTTTGCCATTATAATTCTTCTCCTCTGCTAATTACCTCGGCAGCTAATAATCTATAATTTTCTGCACCTGTTGATCTGCTGTCATACATATTAATCGGCATACCATAACTCGGTGCCTCAGCAAGTCTGACATTTCTTGGAATAATTGTCTTATAAATATTTTCATTTAAGTGTGCTTTTACATTTTCTACAACTTCCAGAGATAAATTTGTTCTGGAATCATACATTGTAAATACAACACCTTCAACTTCTAATTCCGGATTCAGTTTTTTCTGTACAAGGCCAACCGTTTTTAAAACCTGACTTAATCCTTCCAGAGCATAATATTCACACTGAATCGGTACCAGAACTGTATTTGCAGCTGTTAATGCATTGATCGTAAGAAGATTTAAAGATGGCGGACAATCAATGATAATAAAATCATAGTTATCACTAATCTTAGCCAGATTCTTTTTTAGAATACTTTCTTTATCTTTCAGATCAAGAAGTTCAATTTCTGCACCTGCCAAATCCACATCAGATGCCATAACATCCAAACGTTCTTGAACACTTGGTCTAACGCATTCTTCTACTGAACATTCTCCCATTAACAATTCATATACAGTATTGTCAATATTTCCTTTATCCAAACCTAATCCACTAGTTGTGTTTCCCTGAGGATCAAAATCCACAGTTAATACTTTCTGACCTGCTTCCGCCAGACAGGCTGACAGGTTAATTGCAGTCGTTGTTTTACCAACGCCACCCTTCTGATTTGTTATTGCAATAATACGTCCCATAACCCAAATTTCCTTTCCACAGGTCAAATTTCTTTTACACCTTTATAGCAAAAATTAGTATATCATATTTTTATTTATTTTCCTATTGCTTACATAGAGAAAAATAAAAATGTTTCACGTGAAACATCTTGCAAATTACACAATTGATGTTTCACGTGAAACGTTTATAACATTGTTTCATATATATATCTTTGAGGTTTCATGCCCATGCTTTCATAAAATTTTCGAGCATTTTCATTGAAATCCCACACCATTAAGTCTAATCTCTCTGCTCCCATTTTTACAGCCAGTTCTTTTGCATATAAAAATAGTTTTTTTCCTACTCCTTTTCCTCTACAAGCTTCATCTACACAAAGATCTTCCATGTAGGCTGTTCTTCTTTTCACCATACATGTTCTAGCTCGCATTGAAATCATGCAAATTCCAATTACATGATTTTTTTCTTCTGCAAGTATAGTAATCATATCCTCATTTTCAACCATTTCTTTAAACTGTTCATAAGAATATATATGTTCTACATCTATATAAAGATCAGGTCTTCCATTCACATGCAGCTGATGTACTTGCGCCATCAATCGATCCACTTCATTATAATCATCCAAAATCATATTTCTAATCTGCATAGAAATGCCTCCGATTTTTCTTGTAAGTGATAATTGAATATATTATAATATAACCATAATATTTCTTCAATCATAATCCAAGCATGAAGGAGGTTCTATAGCCATCCATGAAACATAAGAGTAAAATTTTAACACCAATTTTATTAACAGTAGGAGCAACTGTCGGTACTGCTCTGTTAAATAAATATATTAAGATGTCTGCGACATCTAAAAATCTACTTTCCGAATCTCGTCCACAGACATTCAAATGGAGACTTGGAGATATCCACTATACAAAGACAGGATCTGGAAAACCATTACTTTTAATTCATGATCTGGATTATGCTTCCAGTAGTGTTGAATGGGAAAACTTAATTACTTTATTGAAAGAAGATTATACGGTTTATGCTATTGATCTTCTTGGTTGTGGTCGCTCTGAAAAACCAAATCTGACATACACAAATTTCTTATATGTTCAGTTAATTAACGACTTTATCAAATTTGAAATTGGTCGTCGTACAAATGTAGTTGCCACTGGTACATCTGCATCCATCGTTACTATGGCATGTGCATATAAAGAAGAACTATTTGATCAGATTATGTTCATTAATCCGGAAAGTTTTAATTCTTGCGCACAAATACCAGGAAAACGTGCAAAAGCATATAAATTCCTTCTGGATACGCCATTAATTGGTACTTTGTTGTATAATATTGCTGCATCAAAAAATGCATTAAAGCATACATTCCGTGATAAATTGTTCTATAATCCATATGATGCTCAGCCAATATTAATCGATAAATATTATGAGGCGGCTCATCTTGGCTTAGCACCAAAAGCAATTTTCTCTAGTGTATGTTGCAAATATACAAAGTGCAATATCAGCCGCTCTTTAGAAAAAATCAATCATAGCATCTATATTATTGGCGGAGGAGCAGAACAAGATATTAACGAAATTATTGATGAATATACAATTTGCAATCCTGCAATTGAGTCTTCCATTATAGCAGCAACAAAACATTTGCCGCAATTAGAAAAACCAGCTGAAGTTTATAACTTATTTAAAATGTATTTTAACTAATAAAAAAGACATCCTCGAAATTATTTTTTTATATCGAGGATGTCTTTTATTAATGTTTCACGTGAAACATTTTTATTTTAATGGTTCTTTGGATGGTAATCCTGCTTTTCTTGGATATTTTTTAGAAGTTATCCCCATTTTTTTTACCGGAATAAAAGTTCTTTCCACATCTGTACCTGGAAGTAAATGCATTACCACCGGATTCAGTTCACCACCGAGTTTTTTCACAGCAGATTCTGCCTGTTTTAATTCATCTTCTACTTTACCGGATTTATATGGAATAAAATAACCATCTTTTTTCACAAATGGAATGCAATATTCAGAAAGCGTAGACATATTTGCTACCGCTCTGGATACACAAAGATCATACTGTTCTCTATATTTTCCGTCACGACCAAAATCTTCCGCTCTTCCGTGTACTGCATGGATATCTTCTAATCCCAATTTACTAATTACTTCATTTAAAAATCCCACACGTTTATTTAAAGAATCTAATAAAGTAATTTTTAAATTAGGAAATGCAATTTTTAATGGAATACCCGGAAAACCTGCTCCTGTACCCACATCAATGCATTTATACGGTTTTTCCTGAATATCTGAGATTACTTTCACTAATAATAAGCTATCCATGAAATGTTTTGTTACAACTTCATCCAACTCTGTAATAGCTGTTAAGTTCATCACTTTATTCCATTCGATCAGCATCTCATAATACTGAAAAAACTGCTCTTTCTGATGTTCAGAAAGAGTAAGGGAAATTTCTTCTAATCCCTCATTCATTAATTTTTCAAACATTTCTGTCATATTATTTCTCCATATTTATTTTCTTCCTAACTGTTCTAAATGAACCATCAGGACAGAAATATCTGCCGGTGAAACACCTGAAATTCTGGATGCCTGGCCAATATTCAACGGTTTAAACATATTTAACTTCTGAACAGCTTCTAAACGTAAACTTTTAACTGTATTATAGTCAAAATCAGCTGGAAGTTTTCTGCTTTCTAATTTCTTAAACTGAGCAACCTGCTGCATCTGACGTTTGATATAACCTGCATATTTTAAATTTATGTCAACCTGGACCTGTACATCTTCAGGAAGATTCGGACGTTCCTCATCTAACTCAGCAAGTTCCTTATAAGTTAATTCTGGACGTTTTACCAATTCTGCAAGTGTAGAACCGGATTTTAATAATGTACTATTATGTTTTTCCAGGAATGTCTGAACTTTTTCATTTCCACCGATTGTCTTTTTCTCAAGACGCTCAATTTCCTCTTCAATTGCTTGTTCTTTCCATAAAATATATTGATACTGTTCTTCAGAAATCAGTCCCATCTCATAACCAATCTTACGAAGTCTGAGATCTGCATTATCCTGTCTCAATAAAAGACGATATTCTGCTCTGGATGTCATCATTCGATATGGTTCTCGATTCTCTTTTGTCACAAGATCATCAATCAGAACACCGATATATGCCTGAGAACGATCAAGAACAATCAATTCTTTTCCCTGAAGTTTTCTTGCTGCATTTACACCGGCCATAAATCCCTGTACAGCTGCTTCTTCATATCCGGAGCTTCCGTTAAACTGTCCACCGGAGAACAAACCGTCAATGTTTTTAAACTCAAGAGTTGCATTTAACTGTCTCGGATTAATACAGTCATATTCAATGGCATATGCATTACGCACAATTCTGGCATTTTCAAGTCCCGGAACCGTACGATACATTGCATACTGGACGTCTTCCGGAAGAGAACTGGACATACCTCCAATATACATTTCATTTGTATGAATGCCTTCCGGCTCTACAAATACCTGGTGTCTCTCTTTATCCGGAAATTTTACAACTTTATCCTCGATAGACGGGCAGTATCTCGGACCTGTTCCTTCAATAGCACCACTAAATAACGGAGAACGATCAAGATTTGCACGAATGATCTCGTGTGTTCTTTCATTTGTATAGGTCAGCCAGCAAGAAACCTGCTCTTTCTGGATACTATCTGGATCTGTTGAAAATGAGAACGGTACTACTCTCTCATCTCCAAACTGCTCTTCCATCTTAGTAAAATCAATAGAACGTTTATCAATTCGTGCAGGTGTACCTGTTTTGAAACGATACATCTCAACACCATTTGCAATCAAAGAATCCGTTAAATGTGTCGCAGCCTGTAAACCATTTGGTCCTGTTGGATTGCTGATCTCACCATAAATACATCTTGCATTCAAGTAAGTTCCTGTCGCAAGCACAACCGCTCTACATTTATAAGTTGCTCCTGAATATGTTTTAACACCGATAATACGACGTTTAGACTCATATTCTTCTGTTAAAATCTCTGTAACCTCTGCCTGACGAATGGTCAGATGGTCTGTATTTTCCAGAACAGAACGCATTTCTCTTGTATAATCCTGCTTATCCGCCTGTGCTCTTAATGAATGTACAGCCGGACCTTTTGATTCATTTAACATTTTAGACTGGATAAATGTCTTATCAATAACTTTACCCATTTCACCACCAAGTGCATCCAGTTCACGAACCAGATGACCTTTGGAGCTTCCACCAATATTCGGATTACACGGCATCAATGCAATACTGTCAACACTGACCGTAAACATAATTGTTTCAAATCCAAGTCTTGCTGCTGCCAGAGCGGCCTCACATCCTGCATGACCTGCACCGACAATGGCAATATCGTAGATTTCCTCTACAAATGGCATTTTCTTATCCTCTTTTCCACAAAAATCTATTATTTACCCATACAGAATTTACTGAAAATCTCATTAACAAGATCATCTTCCACTGACTCACCAATGATCAATCCGAGTTTTTCATACGCATTCATCAGGTCGATGGAATAAAAATCTTCAGGCATTCCATCTTCCACACTTCTTTTTACCATTAATACACTGTCATATGCTTCTCTTAATGCCTGAGCATGACGTACATTTGTTATCATAACCTGATCATTAAAATCAATCTCACCTTCATAGAACAGTGATTTAATTTCTTCTTCTAATTTATCAATACCGGATTCTTTCTTTGCAGAAATTGCGATTACTGCATGTCCGGATTTTTCCATAATTTCTTCTACTGATACAACCTGATCCAGATCACTCTTATTTAAAAGAACTACTGCTTTTCTGTTTTTGATAAATTCCATGATCTGATAGTCATTTTCATCTAAATCTCTGGAACCATCTACTACATAAATAATAAGGTCTGCATCTTCAGCGGCACTCATAGCTCTTGTAACACCAATTTTTTCTACAACATCATCCGTGTCACGAATGCCTGCAGTATCTACTACATTTAAACTAATTCCCTGAAGATAAATATGTTCTTCAAGAATATCTCTGGTCGTACCTGCAATATCTGTTACAATTGCACGATCCTCTCCTACCAACACGTTCATAAGAGAAGATTTTCCTGCATTTGGTTTACCCAAAATAACTGTTTTTACACCTTCTGAAACAACTCTGCCATTAGAAGAAGATTTGATTAGTTTACATAACTCTACCCCCATATCTTCTACCACACCCATTAACTTTTCTCCATAACCATCCAGAGAAATGTGTTCCGGGTCATCCAATGCAGATTCAATAAAGGCAATTTCAAAAATGATTTTATCTCTTAAATCTTTGATCCTTTTTGATACACTTCCACGTAACTGACCAACAGAAGACTTTAAGGCATATTCATTTTTTGCATTGATTACATCAATAACAGCTTCCGCCTGTGATAAATCAATCCTTCCATTTAAGAAGGCACGTTTTGTAAATTCACCAGGATCCGCCAGTCTCGCACCGGCTTTTAAAACAGCTTCTAAAATACGACGTGTCACCAACATACCGCCATGACAGTCAATTTCTACCGTATCTTCTGCTGTAAAACTTCTTGGACCCTTCATTAACATGACAAGTACTTCATCAATTACTTCTTCTCCATCACAAATAAAGCCATAGTGAATGGTATGACTCTTCTTATCTGCAAGTTTTTCTTTTCCACCTTTTAATTTAAAAATACGATCTGCAATTTCAACAGCTTCATCTCCACTAATTCTTACGATTCCGATACCGGAATTTCCCATAGCCGTCGCAATGGCAGCAATTGTATCTGTATTTACCATGTTAAATCCCTCTTTTTTATTTTCAAATAAGCATAAACAGCCAATGATAATACTTATATAGAATAGCATAAAGGGGCTGCCATCGGCAACCCCTTTATCTTTGAACTTTTTTATAAAATTATTCCTGAGTTGTTTTGTTATAATCTCTTCTCGGAGCTCTCGGAGATCTTCTGCGTTCTGTGCGCTCCTCTCTCTTTAAAGAAATTACTACATGACGGAACGGCTCTTCACCTTCACTTCTTGTGAAAACATATTTGTCATTCTGAAGTGCAGAGTGAATGATTCTTCTCTCATACGGATTCATCGGCTCTAAAGAAACAGAACGTCTAGTTCTCTTTACTTTATAAGCAATGTTCTTTGCAAGAGTTTCAAGTGTCTCTTTTCTTCTCTCACGGTAATTTTCTGTGTCAAGTTTTACTCTTAAGTAATCCTCGGACTCTTTATTTACCACAAGACTTACAAGATACTGTAAAGAATCGAGTGTCTGACCTCTCTTACCAATGAGAATGCCCATCTCGTCGCCGGAAAGGTTAATTTCCAGCTCTTTTTCTTCTTCATTTAATTTAGATTCAACATCTACGGAAATGCCCATTGCTCCAAACACATCGTGTAAGAAGTCTGCAGCTTTTTCATCGATTGTTTCAATCTTTGTAGCACGGATCACAGCCGGTTTCGCACCAATAAGGCCACCGAGGATTCCCGCACTTCCTTTTTCTACAACTTCATACTGAAGTCTATCTCTGCTTACACCAAGCTGCATAGAAGCCTGAAGAATCGCTTCGTCAACATTCTTGGCTGTTACAGTAATCATATCCATCATTAAGAACCCCCTTACTTGTTCTTATTGCCGTTGCGCTTATCATGCGCTTCGTTGTATTTCTGAACCATTGCTGCTTTAGAAGCAAGGCTGCCCGGCTTCGGATCATTCTTAAAGTAAAGCTGATTAGATTCTTCAATCTGCATAGCAGTTTTCTGTCTCTTCTCTTCTTCTGCTCTCTTCACTTTCTCCTGGTTTGCTCTTACTTCTTCTAATGTTGCAGAAGTAGAGGAAACTTTTGTCGGCGGAAGACCCTGTTTTGCACGTTTTTTGTTTACTTTCTCGATATTTTTCTTAACCATCTCGTCAATATCGATTTTTTCCATGTAAGCGTTGATCGCTAACTGCTGGATAATCTGTACAACGCTGGATGCAATCCAGTAAATACCAAGACCGATCGGCATTGTGATACAGAAGAATGCAGACATTAACGGCATAATGTTATTCATTGTCTGCATGGACTGTGCTGTTGGGTTGTCCGGATCAACATTCTGCTGCTGTTTACCCTGTAAAATCTTAACACTTACGAACTGAGAAAGACCTGCAAGAATCGGAATAGCCCATGCGAGGGACGGGATCCAACCCGGAGCCTCAGCAACGTTTAAGCTAAGGAAAGAGTTCATTTCAGCAATCTCAGCTGCATTTTCAGCAATTACATTGCTGATAGCCGGGAAAGCTGCTTCTAACTCTGTCCACTGTGCTGCAGAGAAATGATTTAACATATCTACAAGTTTATCAGCACTTGTAAAATCAAATTTTTCAATTGCAGTACCGTTTAATGCTTTGGATAAATCTGTAATACCAAGGATTTTCTCAACATATCCGCTCTGACCCATAAGAGCATTTACTACATTATCAAAACCTACTCTTACAGAAGCTACATATGCCGGAATATTTCTTACAACGCTAAATAATGCAAACAGGATCGGCATCTGTACTAATAACGGAAGACATCCGCTTGTCATACTTGTGCCGTACTTATCATATACTGCCTGAAGTTCTACGTTCTGGCGCTGCATGGATTCATTATCTTTTTTACCCTTATATTTAGCCTGAATAGCCTGAATTTCCGGGTTCATAATGCTCATGAGCTTTGTTGATTTCTGCTGTTTAATTGTTAATGGAAGCATTAACATCTTTGTTACGATTGTAAACAAAATAATACACAGACCTACGTTAAAAATTCCAAACTGGCCTGTAATATGGAACAGAAAGTCCATGATTATACCAAGGACTGACGCGATCGGGCCTAAAATGCCTCCACTTTTTGTTAAGATCATAGTTTAACCTCCAATTTACGGAACTGGATCATAACCGCCTTTTGCAAACGGATGACAACGGAGAATCCGCTTACAAGCAATATAAGTACCTTTTATAGCACCGTACTTTTGAAGTGCCTCCAGGGCGTACTGGGAACACGTCGGTGTATAAATACAGTGAGGGCCCATACATGGAGAAATGAATTTCTTGTAAAATTTCACCAGTCCTATCAATAACCCTTTCATACTACCTCTCACTTCGATTCTTTTAAAATGTTATGCAGTCCGCACAAGTGCATAAACGCACTTTCAATTTTGTCGAAACCTTTGTCTTTTGCCGCAACTCTTGCGACAACTACAATGTCTTTGCCGTCTTTTAATATGTCTTCATTTAATCGGAAACTTTCACGTACCAGTCTCGCAAATCGATGGCGATCTACGCTGTTACCAAATTTTTTGCTGGCTGATATACCGATCCTGCATCCCTGCTTGTCCGTATCAAGCACATACATCACTAGATACTTGTTGGCATACGATTTTCCAGTGCGGTAAACCGCCTGGAACTCACTGTTTTTCTTTAAAGAATGGAATCTCTTCATAATTTTTCCCACACTTTCGTAAACGAAAAAAAAGAGCACCCAAAAGTTTTCCATAAAGCAAACTTCCGGATACTCTCTTGGATTCATTACATTAAGCGGATAATCTAGCTCTACCTTTTGCTCTTCTAGCAGCTAATACTTTTCTACCACCTGCTGTAGCCATTCTTGCTCTGAAACCATGAACTCTTTTTCTCTGAGTATTTTTCGGCTGAAATGTCATTTTCATAAACCCGGCACCTCCTCTTACTATAAAATCAAGTACCTTAGTGTACTAAATTAACTAAGACATATTAAAACACCATAACAATTATATAGAAGTTCTGCCACTTCGTCAAGCGCTTTTTTTCAAAAAAATCCTAATAAAATCAACAAAAAACACACCTTATACTCTATTTCCCCATAAAATGTAGTTTCCATATATTCCGGCACAAGATTTAGTATCTACCTATTATTAATGTACGAAAAAAAAACATGATATCTTTTATATACCTACAATGATATAATTAGTTACTTGCAACTATTTTTTATGTGCTAAAGTTATCCCCACTTTGTGGATAACTTGTGGATAAATCTATGGATAACTTCTGGAAAACCTGTGGATTTCAATATTCTCATTGAAAATCCTCTAGTTTTAAGGTAAAATAGAATTAGATTGGGTTTATGGGCTTTTGTGGAAGAACAGCCAAGTTATCCACAGTTATGCACATAGTTATACACACGTTTAGGAGTACGAATATGCTTGATAAAATTTTAGGAAAATGGGATGAAATTCTTTTAAATATCAAGGAAGAACACGAAATTACAGATGTATCCTATAAGACCTGGCTCCTTCCTTTGAAGCCATATTCTGTGGATAAAGATATCCTCACAATTATTGTGCCGGATGACCTGTTTTTGAACTATGTGAAAAAGAAATATGAATTTTTATTGTTATACACAATTGAGGAAGTAACAGGACTCGCTTGTAAGATCAATTTTGTCTTAAAAGACAGTATCAAAGAAGAACCTGCTGAAAAGAAATTGATCAATAACAATACAAATACAGTTAGTCAGCTTGCTCTCCAGAATGCAAATTTAAATCCGCGATATACATTTGATACATTTGTTGTAGGAAAAAATAACAATCTGGCTCATGCTGCTTCCCTTGCTGTAGCTGAATCTCCGGGTGAAATCTATAATCCGCTCTTCCTTTATGGAGGTGTTGGACTTGGAAAAACTCACCTGATGCATTCGGTTGCTCATTTTGTGTTAAAAAACAACCCGGATGCCAAGGTTCTTTATGTTTCATCCGAGACATTTACCGGAGAACTGATTGATGCGATCCGTAACAAAAACAACGTATCTACAACAGAATTTCGTGAGAAATACAGATATAATGATGTGCTTTTAATTGATGATATCCAGTTCATCATCGGTAAAGAAAGTACTCAGGAAGAATTCTTCCATACGTTTAATGCTCTTTATGAAGCAAAAAAACAAATTATTATTTCTTCAGACCGTCCTCCGAAGGAAATTGAAAAACTTGAAGAACGTCTTCGTTCCAGATTCGAATGGGGCCTGACTGTCGATATCCAGAAACCGGATTATGAAACAAGAATGGCTATTTTAAGAAAAAAAGAGGAATTAGAAGGATACAATATTGATAATGAAGTAATCAAATATATTGCTTCCAATGTTAAGTCTAATATCCGTGAACTGGAAGGTGCTTTAACAAAAATCGTAGCTTTCAGTAAATTAGAAAAACGTGAAATCAACATTGAATTAGCTGAAGAGGCTTTAAAAGACTTAATTTCTCCAAATGCAGTGCGTGAAGTAACTCCGCAGCTGATCATTAATATTGTTTCGGAGCATTTTGGTATCAACTCTTTAGATATTATCGGTCAAAAACGTAGCAAAGAGCTTGTTTTCCCACGCCAGATTGTTATGTATCTGTGTGGAACCATGACAACTGAATCCTTACAGAATATTGGTAAAGCTTTAGGCGGCCGCGATCATACAACGATCATTCATGGTCAGAAAAAGATTGCCTCTGAAATTGATAAGGATGAAACATTAAAGAACACCGTTGATATTTTAAAGAAAAAAATCAATCCACAGTAATTGTGGAATTCTATGTGGATGAGCTGTTAATAAATTGTGGACAAACATTTCATGATTTTTCCGTTTTCTACCCGTGTGGATAAACCGAAAGTTATTCAGAGTAAATCTTATGGTTATCCACTGATAAGTCAACACTTGTTTTCCTTGTATTTTCAAAGAAAAAATGACTTTTACACAAATCCACATCCCCTACTACTAATACTACTAAAATCTTATATATATTTATATCTAAGAACCGCGCTCATGTCAGAAAGGAAGTTATCAACAACTATGAAGCTTACATTTCAGAAAGCTGCACTTTTAAATGGAATTAACATTGTATTAAAAGCAGTTCCGTCCAAAACTACAATGCCAATTTTAGAATGTATCTTAATCGATGCTTCTACTAATGAAATTAAACTTACCGGTAACGATATGGAACTTGGTATTGAAACAAAGGTCGAAGGTGAAATTTTAGAGAAAGGTAAGATTGCTCTTGATGCAAAACTGTTCTCTGAAATTGTTCGTAAACTGGCAGATGCAGATGCGATCGTTACAATCGAATCTGATGAAAAATTCAACACTGTTATTTCCGGTGATAATTCTGTATTTAAAATTCAGGGTAAAGATGGTGAGGAATTTTCATATCTTCCATTTATTGAAAAAGATAAATATATCTGCCTTTCCCAGTTCTCTTTAAAAGAAATCATTCGTCAGACATTATTTTCTATCTCTGTTAATGATAGTAATAAGATGATGACTGGTGAACTTTTCGAAGTAAAAGGTGATAATTTAAGAGTTGTTTCTCTTGATGGACACAGAATGTCTATCAGAAAAGTTACTTTAAAAGATACTTATGAAAATACAAAAGTCATTGTTCCTGGTAAAACTTTAAATGAAATCAGTAAGATTTTAACTGGCGACAATGAGAAAGATGTTCTGATCTTCTTTGGTACAAACCATATTTTATTTGAATTTGATGATACAATTGTTATTTCTCGTTTGATCGAGGGAGAATATTTCAAAGTTGATCAGATGCTTTCCAGTGATTATGCAACAAAAGTTGTTGTAAACCGTAAAGAATTCATGGATTGTATTGAAAGAGCTACAATCTTAATTCGTGAAAATGATAAAAAACCGGTAATTTTAAATATTGAAGAGGCAAAAATGTCCCTTCGTTTAAATTCCAGTTTTGGTACTATGAATGCAGAAATTCTAATCCACAAAACTGGTCAGGATCTGATGATTGGTTTTAATCCGAAATTCCTGGTAGATGCACTTCGTATTATTGATGATGAAGAGGTTACTCTTTATATGATGAATGCAAAATCTCCATGTTTCATCAAGGATGAAAATGAGACTTATATCTATCTGATCCTTCCGGTTAACTTTAATGCAGCTGCAATCTAATACGTATATAGGGTATCTGTAAAAATAAGGATTCCCCCAATGGGTATATTATTAAAAAAAGGGAATCGCTTTACTTGATTAAATGAGGTAAATTATGGTAACAATCAATATTAAAGATGATTTTATTAAACTTGGCCAGGCTTTGAAACTCGCAGGTCTTGTAGATTCCGGAGTGGATGCGAAATTTGTGATCCAGGATGGTCTTGTGAAAGTGAATGGAGCTGTTGAAGTACAGCGTGGAAAGAAATTAGTTTCCGGCGATGTTGTATCTTACAATGGGAAAGAATTTACGATCGGTTAATTTGTTATGTTCATTGAATCGATCGAGCTTTTAAATTTCAGAAATTACGAACAGCTACATATGGACTTCCATGAGGGAACCAATGTGCTCTATGGAGATAATGCTCAGGGAAAAACGAATATTCTGGAAGCTGTCTATGTATGCAGCACGACAAAATCTCATAAAGGAAGTAAGGATAAGGAGATCGTTCGATTTGGTGAGGATGAATCTCACATCAAAATGATCGTGAGAAGAGATGGTGTTCCGTATCGAATTGATATGCACTTGAAGAAAAATAAAGCAAAAGGTGTGGCGGTCAACGGTATTCCGATCAAAAAAGCGAGTGAGTTATTTGGAATTGTCAATGTGATTTTCTTTTCTCCGGAGGATCTGAATATTATCAAAAATGGTCCTGCGGAACGAAGAAGATTCATTGATCTTGAGTTATGTCAACTTAATAAGCTGTATGTCTATAACCTGGTTCAATATAACAAGGTGGTTGTACAGAGAAATAAGTTATTGAAAGAATTGGATTTTCATCCGGATCTGAAAGAAACATTGGAAATGTGGGATTATCAGTTGGTACAATATGGTAAGGAATTGATATCCATGCGTACAGAATTCATTAAAGAATTAAATGAATTGATTCATGATATTCATTTTCATCTTTCCGGTGAGAAAGAAGAACTGATCATTCAGTATGAGCCCAATGTTACGGTAGACGATTTTGAAGAAGCTCTTAGAAAAAATAAATTTCAGGAAATAAAGCAGAAGCTGACACTCACAGGTCCTCATAGAGATGACTTGAATTTTATTGTGAATGGTACCGATATTCGAAAATATGGATCTCAGGGTCAGCAGAGAACAGCAGCCCTTTCTTTGAAATTAGCAGAAATAGAGCTTGTGAAAAAAACAGTAAAAGACTATCCGATTTTATTATTGGATGATGTGCTTTCTGAGTTAGATAGTAAACGACAGGAACATTTGTTATCGGAGATCAATCATATCCAGACAATGATCACTTGTACCGGTTTGGATGAATTTGTAAGCAGCAAATTCCAGATGGATAAGATTTTTCGAATTGTTGAAGGCACGGTAGAGAACGAAGAGTATGGAAGAGATTAAAGGAGGAACTTCATGAGCGCAGAATATGGAGCCGATCAAATCCAGATTTTAGAGGGACTTGAAGCGGTAAGAAAAAGACCGGGTATGTATATTGGAAGCACATCTTCGAGGGGACTCCATCATCTTGTGTACGAAATCGTGGATAATGCAGTAGACGAGGCACTTGCAGGCTATTGTAAATCTATCGATGTACAGATCAATGAAGACAATTCCATTACTGTCAAAGATGATGGTCGTGGTATTCCGGTTGATATTCAGAAAAAAGCAGGTATTCCGGCTGTTGAAGTTGTTTTTACAATTCTTCATGCAGGTGGAAAATTTGGTGGTGGAGGATATAAAGTATCCGGCGGACTTCACGGTGTAGGTGCGTCTGTTGTTAATGCGCTTTCTGAGTGGCTTGAAGTAGAAGTACGCAAAGAAGGTAAAATTTATAAACAGCGCTATGAACGCGGAAAAACAATGTATTCTCTGAAAGTGGTTGGTGAATGTTCTTTAGAAGAACATGGAACAACTGTCAGATTCCTTCCGGATAAAGAAATTTTCGAAGAAACAGTTTATGATTATGATATTTTGAAAATCAGACTTCGAGAAACTGCATTTCTTACTAAAGGATTGAAAATTACCTTAAGAGACGACAGGGAAGATAAAAAAGAAAAGACATTCCACTATGAAGGTGGTATTAAAGAATTCGTTAGCTATTTGAACAGAAGTAATGCAGCTCTTTATGAGCAGGTAATCTACTGTGAAGGTATCAGAGACGGAGTGACTGTTGAAGTTGCAATGCAGCATAACGATTCTTATACAGAAAATATTTATAGCTTTGTAAATAATATTAATACACCGGAGGGCGGAACTCATTTAACAGGTTTCAAAAACGCCCTTACAAAGACTTTAAATGACTACGGAAGAAAAAATAAGATTTTAAAAGATAATGAACCGGCTCTTTCTGGTGAAGATATCCGTGAAGGTATTACGGTTATTATCAGTGTAAAGATCGGAGAACCGCAGTTTGAAGGTCAGACAAAACAGAAACTTGGCAATAGTGAAGCAAGAGGTGCAGTTGATAGTATTGTAAGTGAACAGCTCACTTATTTCTTGGAGCAGAATCCATCAGTGGCAAAATCCATCGTTGAGAAATCTGTTCTTGCTCAGCGTGCACGTGCAGCTGCAAGAAAAGCCAGAGACCTTACAAGAAGAAAAACAGTTCTTGATGGTCTTGCACTTCCGGGTAAACTGGCAGATTGTTCCAGCAGAAAACCGGAGGAATGTGAAATCTACATCGTAGAGGGTGATTCTGCGGGTGGTTCTGCAAAGGATGCCAGAAATAAGAGTACCCAGGCAATTTTACCGCTTCGTGGTAAAATCCTTAATGTAGAAAAAGCAAGACTGGATCGTATTTACGGTAATGCGGAAATTAAAGCGATGATAACAGCATTCGGTACCGGTATTCATGAAGATTTTGATATTTCAAAACTTCGCTATCATAAGATCATTATTATGACCGATGCCGATGTTGACGGTGCTCATATCAGTACATTATTATTAACCTTTATTTATCGATTTATGCCGGAACTTATTAAACAGGGCTATGTGTATCTTGCACAGCCTCCGCTTTATAAGCTGGAGAAAAATAAGAGAGTATGGTATGCGTACAGCGATGAAGAATTAAATAACATTCTCAAAGAAGTTGGACGTGATCAGAATAATAAAATCCAGCGTTATAAAGGTCTTGGTGAGATGGATGCGGAGCAGCTTTGGGAAACAACCATGGATCCGGAGAGACGTGTGCTTCTTCGTGTGACTATGGATGAAGCTATGGCCGCTGAAATTGATTTAACATTTACAACTCTCATGGGTGACCAGGTAGAACCGCGTCGTGAGTTCATTGAACAGAACGCAAAATTTGGTACTCTGGATATTTAGTGTGAGTGGAGGAAAACTATGGAACCGAATATCTTTGATAAAATTCATGATATAGATTTAAAAAAGACCATGGAAAAGTCTTATATTGACTATGCCATGAGTGTAATTGCCGCCAGAGCTCTTCCGGATGTACGAGATGGTTTAAAACCGGTACAGAGAAGAGTACTTTATTCCATGGCGGAATTAAACAACGGTCCGGACAAGCCTCACAGAAAGAGTGCCCGTATCGTCGGTGATACCATGGGTAAATATCATCCGCATGGTGACAGTTCTATCTACGGTGCATTAGTAAATATGGCACAGAGATGGTCCATGCGTTATATGCTTGTAGATGGTCATGGAAACTTTGGTTCAATCGATGGTGACGGTGCAGCTGCGATGCGATATACAGAGGCACGTTTAAGCAAAATTTCTGTGGAAATGCTTGCTGATATTTATAAAGATACCGTTGATTTTGTACCGAACTTTGATGAAACTGAGCGCGAGCCGGTTGTATTACCATCCAGATTTCCGAATCTTCTGGTAAATGGCGGTACCGGTATTGCGGTAGGTATGGCTACTAATATCCCGCCGCACAACTTACGTGAAGTAATTGCAGCAGTTGTTAAGATTATCGACAACTATGTAGAAGAGGGACGAGCAACAACGATCGAAGAAGTGATCGACATTGTAAAAGGTCCTGATTTTCCGACTGCAGCCGAGATTTTAGGTACAAGAGGTATTGAAGAAGCTTATCGTACCGGCCGTGGTAAAATTAAAGTTCGTGCAGTGACAAATATTGAAACTCTTCCGAATGGTAAGAGCCAGATTATCGTCACAGAACTTCCGTACATGGTAAATAAAGCTCGCCTGATCGAAAAAATGGCGGAGCTTGTAAAAACAAAAAAAATCGATGGCATTACTAACATTGTAGATGAGTCCAACCGTGAAGGTTTGAGAATTACAATTGACCTTAGAAGAGATGTAAATGCCAACGTAATTTTAAATCAGTTATTAAAACATACTCAGCTTCAGGATTCCTTTGGTGTTATTATGCTGGCTCTTGTAAATAACGAACCGAAAGTATTAACACTTCTCCAGATGTTAGAGTATTATCTGGATCATCAGAAAGAAGTTGTAACACGTCGTACCAGATACGAATTAAATAAAGCCGAAGAAAGAGCCCATATTTTAGAAGGTCTTTTAAAAGCTTTGGATCATATTGACGAAGTGATCCGTATCATTCGTGGATCTGCAACGGTAGCTGAAGCAAAACTTCAGTTGATGGAGCGATTTGCACTTTCTGATGTACAAGCTCAGGCTATCGTTGACATGCGTCTTCGTGCTCTTACCGGACTGGAAAGAGGAAAGCTTGAGAATGAATATAAAGAACTTCAGGAAAAGATTGCGTACTTAAAAGCAATCCTTGCAGATGAAAAAATGCTTCTTGGTGTGATCAAAGAAGAAATTCTTGTAATTTCTGAAAAATATGGTGATGACAGAAGAACAAAAATCGGATTCGATGATGATGTATCTGTAGAAGATTTGATTTCTGATGATGATACAGTTATTACAATGACAAATCTTGGTTATATCAAGAGAATGTCTGTAGATAACTTCAGAAGCCAGAATCGTGGCGGAAAAGGAATCAAGGGAATTCAGACCATCGAAGAAGATTTCATTGAAGAATTATTCATGACAACGAACCATCACTATCTGATGTTCTTTACCAATACCGGACGTTGCTATAAATTAAAAGCTTACGAGATTCCGGAGGCAGGAAGAACTGCCCGCGGAACTGCAATTGTAAATTTACTGCAGCTTCAGCCGGGAGAAAAAATCACAGCGATTATCGCTATGAGAGAAATCGATCATGATAAATATCTGTTCATGGCAACAAAGAATGGTATGGTTAAGAAGACAAAGATGTCTGAATATGCGAATATTAGAAAGACAGGTCTTCAGGCAATCCTTCTTCGCGAAAATGATGAATTGATCGAAGTAAAAATGACTGATGATACCGAAGATATTTTCCTTGCGACAAAGAAAGGTATGGCAATCCGCTTCCATGAAACAGATGCCAGAATTACAGGTCGTGTTTCTTATGGTGTTATTGGTATGAAATTAGATGAAGATGATGAAGTAATCGGAATGCAGATGGAAAGCCAGGGTGAATATATGCTGGTAGCATCTGAAAAAGGTTACGGAAAACGTACAAAGATTTCTGAGTTTAAAGTTCAGCAGAGAAGTGGTAAAGGTTTGATCTGTTATAACGCAACAGAAAAAACCGGAGATCTGATCGGTATGAAGCTGATCGACGATGGCAGAGATATTATGCTGATCACAAATGAAGGAATTCTGATTCGTATGGGAGTTTCCGATATTTCGATTATCGGCAGAAATACATCTGGTGTTAAATTAATGAGTATTGATCCGGATTCTGATACAAAAGTTGCTACCATTGCAAAAGTAAGAGAAAGCAATACGAATCAGGATGAAGAGATTAACGAAAATGAGACATCAGAAGAATAAGGAAAAATAGATATTGTGGAGGCTTTGTTATGAAGGCGGCAAATGTTATTAAAGACTATTTAGTCATTACGCTTGGAATTTTTATAGCGGCAGTGGCTGTGTATTTTTTCCTTGTTCCAAGTGGTGTAACAGTAGGTAGTGCATCCGGTTTTGGTGTTGTATTATCTTACTTTATTCCACTCCCACTCTCAGCAATTACATTTATCATTAACTTAATTTTATTAATTGTTGGTTTTATCATTATTGGTAAGGATTTTGGAATCAAGACAGTTTATTCTTCTCTGTCATTATCCGTATTCCTTGCAATTTTTGAGATTATTTTCCCAAATCAGGGACCGATCATGGGTGACCAGTTCGTGGACATGATCTGTTACTTATTTGTAATTGCAATTGGTCAGGCGATTTTATTTAAAGCAAATGCATCTTCCGGTGGTCTTGATATTGTAGGTAAGATCATTAACAAGTTCTTCCGTATTGAACTTGGTCAGGCGATCTCTATCGCAGGTATCTGTGTGGCTCTTATGTCCGCAATGATCCCGGGAGCAAGAGTAGACAGTGTCGTATTAAGTTTACTCGGTACATATTTAAGCGGTATTGTTTTGGATCATTTCATTTTTGGTTTCAATATCAAAAAGAGAGTCTGCATTATTTCTAAAAAAGAAGATGAGATCAGAGAATTTATTCTTCATCAGTTACATAGTGGTGCTACAATTTACGAAGCAATCGGTGCTTACGATAATGCAAAGAGAAGAGAGATCATTGCAATTGTAGATAAGAATGAATATTCTAAACTTATGAATTTTATTGCGAAGGCAGATCCGGATGCATTCCTTACTGTTTATAACGTAAATGAAGTAATTTATAAGCCAAAGGTAATTAAATAATCATTGGAAAAAGTACATTGAAAGATTAAAATAAGAGTTCCTGAAAAGGGACTCTTATTTTATAAGTGGAGGATTTTAGTATGCGAAATATTTCCGTACACGAAATTACAAGAAATATCAAAGAAATGTGCATTGAAGCTAATCACTTCCTTTCTTCTGATATGAAACAGGTTTTTGAAAAAGCTATGATGAAAGAGGAAGCGCCTCTTGGAAAACAGATTTTAAATCAGTTAGAAGAAAATTTAAAAATTGCAGCGGAAGATATGATCCCAATCTGTCAGGATACAGGAATGGCTGTTATTTTTATCAAAGTTGGTCAGGAAGTTCATTTTGAGGACGGTAATCTGACGGATGCGATTAATGAAGGTGTTCGTCAAGGATATATAGAAGGATATTTAAGAAAATCCGTAGTAGGAGATCCGATTGAACGTATTAATACCAATGACAATACTCCGGCTATTATCCATTATGAAATCGTTTCTGGAGATCAGATTGATATTATGGTTGCTCCAAAAGGATTTGGCAGTGAAAATATGAGCCGTGTGTTTATGTTAAAACCGGCAGATGGAATTGAAGGTGTAAAAGAATCTATTTTAACAGCGGTTCGTGATGCAGGACCAAATGCATGTCCGCCAATGGTTGTTGGAGTTGGTGTCGGCGGTACATTTGAAAAATGTGCACTGATGGCAAAACATGCATTAACAAGAAATTTATTTGAAGAGTCTCCGATTCCGTATGTAAGAGAGCTGGAAAAGGAAATGTTAGAAAAAATAAATGAATTAGGCATCGGTCCGGGTGGACTTGGCGGAACCGTGACAGCACTTGCAGTAAATATTGAAACATATCCGACACATATTGCAGGACTTCCGGTTGCAATTAATATTTGTTGTCATGCTAATCGTCATGTACATCGTGTAATTTAATTGTGGAGGGATTAAATGGACAGATATATTCAGGTACCAATTTCAAAAGAAGATGCAAAAAGTTTAAAAGCCGGAGATTATGTGTATTTGACCGGAACAATTTATTCAGCCAGAGATGCAGCTCATAAAAGAATGCAGGAAACTATGGATAAAGGAGAAGTGTTACCATTAGAAATAAAAGATACTGTAATTTATTATATGGGACCGTCTCCTGCACGTGAAGGAAGACCAATTGGTTCTGCTGGACCGACAACATCCAGTCGTATGGATAAGTATGCGCCAAAACTTTTGGATATGGGGTTAGGTGCTATGATCGGAAAAGGAAAAAGAAACCAGGCAGTATTAGATGCGATTGTACGAAATAAGTCTGTATATTTTGCTGCGATCGGAGGCGCCGGTGCATTATTATCAAAATGTATCACAAGTTCTGAAGTGATTGCATATGATGATCTTGGTGCAGAAGCAATTCGTAAAATGGAAGTAAAAGATTTCCCTGTAGTAGTTGTTGTTGATTCAGAAGGAAATAATCTTTACGAGACAGCAGTTATGAAATATAGAAAATAAAAGAAGACGGCAGAGTCCACGTGGATTCTGCCGTTCTTCCTTTGTGTAAATATCAATATATTGTAGTTGGAAATATAGAAGAAATAGCATATATAGTGAGATGAAAAAAGTGCAAAAATATATGAAAAAAGTTGTTGACAAATTGGAAGCAGTCTTATATAATAACACATGCGTCTGGCGAGAACGTCAGAAAGCGAAGAAATCGTAATAAACTGCGGTTGGGGAGAAATACTCAAGAGGCCGAAGAGGCGCCCCTGCTAAGGGTGTAGGTCGGGAAACCGGCGCGAGGGTTCAAATCCCTCTTTCTCCGCTTAGCTTTGATTGAATGTAAAAAAAACACATTTGAAAAAAGTTAAAAAAAGTTGTTGACAAAAGCGAAACGCCATGATATAGTAATCTGGCTGTCGCAAAAACGACAACACGAACCTTGAAAACTGAACAGTATGTAAAACCCTGAAAATTCTTATAAAATGGCCTAAGGTATTGGCCATGAATG
>JAFYOD010000162.1 GCA_017556515.1 Lachnospiraceae bacterium | reverse complement strand
GAACATACTCTTACGGAAATGGTACAGAATCCTCAGGTAACGTTCAGATGCTTGTCGATTTTGACAGACCGGATTTTTCCGAATGTGATTTCCTTATTATCGAAGATATTGTTGACTCCGGCAATACACTGAAATATCTTGTTGAGCATCTCCTCTCCAAGGGACCAAGAAGCGTGAAAACATGTACCCTTCTTGACAAACCTTCCAGAAGAAAGGTTGACTTTAACCCGGATTATGTTGGAAAAGTGATTCCGGACGAATTTGTTTTTGGTTACGGTCTTGATCTGTTTGAAAAATATCGTGATATCCCGTATATTGCTGTCGTTAGTCCGGAATATTTAGCATCCAGAAATTTATAATCACAAAAAACCACCACACTCATTGCAACATGAATGTAGTGGTTTTTCTATTATGCGTTTATTTTCCCAAAATATGATTCAAGAACTCCGTGTTAGAGTCTTCCTGATATCCATTTGGTGCTACAAGTGACCAAGAATATCCATTGTAACTGATAATCTGCTTTACAGCATTGTTATTGGAATTACGGTACTCGATGATTTTACCTCCATTGAAATTATCTTCGGTGCAAGTATCATATTTGTTATAGTCTCCGGAAATATCCTCTCCTTCTCCTTTCTGTTTACGTACACAGATTTCGAAATCCTCATGGCGATAAATGACTTCCAGCAGTTCATTATTTAATGTACGGAATACGTCGGCAGTATAACTGTCAGCGATGTTTTCCGGGAGTCCAAACGCATAACCGACTGCAGTTTCTGCATCTTTCATGGATTTCCAATCTGACCACGGATTTGCAATCGCCACAGTTCCTGCTGTCGTTTCCTGCACAGCGTTTTGATTCCCGCATCCGGAAAGGACTGCAGAAACAGCTAAACATAAAAGAATGATTGTAACAATCTTTTTCATAGGTTCTCTCCTCCTACAGTTCACTGTAGCAGCGGCTCTTATTTGAATATCCATAATCTTCTCACCCTTTACAAGCAGGTTTATCTATAACCATTTCACACGATTTTCATCATAATATCCACGAGCTGCCGGAGCCTCATCCGCTACACCAAGTGCAACTACTGCAAATGGAGTGCTTTCTACACCAATAATATTGCGTACTGCTTCAATGCGCTCCTCCTGCGGATATACACCACACCAGCAAGTACCGTATCCCAGTTCCGCTGCTGCCAGAAGAATATTCTGAGTTGCAGCACCACAATCCTGCGGGAAATACTCCAGACAAATACCATGCTGCACTTCCGGTTTTGCACAGACAATGATCGCCATTGATGCTGTTCTCAACATTGATACATATGGATGAACCGCCATGATCGCATCCAGCTTTTCACGATTTTCTATCACAACAAATTCCCACGGACGGGTGTTACACGCACTCGGCGCCATCATGGCTGCTTCTAAGATCTGTTTGATGTCCTCTTTCGGAATCATCACTCCTGCCTTATATTTGCGGATACTTCTTCTGGAACGAATGGTTTCAATTGTATTCATAAATACTCCTTTCTGGCGAATCTTTTCAATATTCGCAATTTCAAATTCTACTTTCTTAACGTAATCTCTGAGCAACACACTCCATATGCCTGTTATCTGTTCCACAGCATCCGCCCCAAATTTGAAACTTTCCAATATTAACAAGTTTCATCATCTCTTCTGCAAATTCATCCGGTTCGGCGCATCTCAAATCTACGGAACCATCTAATTCTGCATAAGAAAGCGGAGAAGTGTTTGCTTGAATTCCTCTAAATCTCTCTTTCACTGCCACAGAACGATTGAAAGGATGTTCCAACGCTTTTAATACAATACTTGGATGAACGCAATTGGTCATATAGCAAACCGGTTTGTTAACCGTACTTCCATCGATATACTCGATCGCATCTGCAATTGTTGTTCCGTCTATTAATTTTCCGTCCTGCTGTATGGTAAAACTGATCATGTAAGGGAGACCGATATCATCGATTGCTCTGGCCAGCCCGGCTGCTTCCGACAAACAGGGCATAATTCCGGCATATAGAAAATCTACATCTGCTTTCTGAAACTGCTCTACCGTCCATCTGTGAAATTCAAATGCTTCGTTTTCATCCAGTACGCCACTGCCCGTATAGGCATCTCCTTTACAACCCATCAAACCGCCAACATACATTTCAATCCCACTATTTTCCTGTATATCTTTTAAGAACTTCACATTGTCGAAAATGATCTGTTCTGAATAGCCCGATTTTAAAATTCGTTCATGATTTGCTCGTCTGGTAGGCGTCGTTGCAATAAAGGGGAGGTGGTATTTACGTGCAATCTCAATGTATTCAGTCCAAAGCCTGTTCAATGCCGACGCACCTTGCTCACTGTAAATCAAATTAGCCATTGCGATCACATCGTCAATTTTAAGACCGTACTCCCTCTTTAAGCGTTCACCAAGAGCACCTTCCATGAGGATATTTCTGTTCGTTTTGATACACTCTCTAAAATCCATAACAATACCTCAAATACAAGTTTCTCTATCCTAATTTTACCACAAAATATCTTTTTGCGTACCAGGAACACTTGTTCCCATGTATGTTACATATACTGATTTAATTCAGATTGGAATATTCATTGTTGCCCTTGTTGGTCTGTGCTATCAGATATTCAAGGGAAAACGAAAATAGCCGCCATTACTGCGAATAATGACGGCTGACCTTATAAAAGGTTAATGCTTTAATGTTCGGGGTAAGCCGTTTCTGGCTTCCCTTTTGTATTTTCATAATATCACATCTTATTAGTTGATGCAAGGGTTCAAAAGACACTATGCAATTATCTCTTTTTATAGAATACCAGTTCCGGATCCTCACCATTTTCCCCATAGGTACACACAAGAAGAAAATCCATATTGGCCACAATTCCGAAACATCGCTCTCCTCCGAATTCACATTCCAACTGGTTTCCAAGATATGTGGCTTTATCATCCAAAAATTTTACAAGTATTCCATTCGGAAGTCGATATTCCAAATTGACAAAACTTCCCGGCAATACATTCAAGTTTTCAATCTTAGGCAAACCTTCTATATGAAGAATTTCATTGAATTCAAGAATCAATTGCTGTTTAAATTCCTCAAATTTCTCCTTTCCGCCAACTCTGATATACTGCTTCCAAAAGTCTAGCGTAAACTCTCCATCTGCATAACACCAATGACAGTATTCTTGATTCGGTACTCCATTGATTTCTTTGCTAACGTTCGAATCTTCAATCGGCATACCACAACACTGACACACCAGCTGCTGTGGTGAATCTAAAAGTGCATTGATCGAAATCTGAAACAGTTGCGACAAGCGTTTTAGTGTTTCAATGTTTGGTACGGTTTCCCCATTTTCCCAACGCGAAACTGCCTGACGAGTTACAAACACCTTTTCAGCAAGTTCATCCTGTGACAATCCATGTTGTGTTCTCAATTTAAATATAATTTCTTTGGTTTTCATCGTTTTTTCACCTCACTGATATTGTATCGTGAGATTTCCCGATAAACAAGCAACCTACGGTTGCCTCTTTTTGTATTCAAATAAACGATATAGCTTTTTCGAGAAACTTCCCGCATAAATTTTTGCGAAAATCAGTCTTTCAAATCCTCTTAATTCCTCTATGTATTTTTGAGGTATCATTGTATGCTCTTTTACAAACACAAGCGCCTCGCATTGATACATTTGTGGGTCGTCTATCCCATAAACCTCTGTTACCCCTACATCATTGATAGGATTTCTTCGTTTTGACATCTTTGCAGCAAAAGAAGTATAAGCATCCACCAAAAGCAGAATATTTTCGAAATGAGAACATAGGCAATCTGTCAACTTTTGCATTTCAGCAATCGTCAGGTACATGCTCACGCCTTCCATAACAACAATAGCCTTTTCCGTTTCCTTAATGGCTGTCAGCCAATCTCCATTTCTTGCATCGCCTGCGATCATTTTGTAGTTAGCAGATTCATCATAGTATCGTTTTCTCTCTTCGATCACTTCTGAAAAATCCATATCATACCACTTATGATTTTCAGTTCCGACTCTTATGACACGACTGTCCATTCCGCAGCCGATATGAATGACTACAGCATTTGGTGCATTCTTCATTTGTTGCTTTAACCACTCATCAAAAACAGCGGATCGAATTCCCATATAATATGCAAGCCATTTAGATTTCGATTTCCCTTCAAGTGCAAACCCTTCGGCTTCCCAAATTTCTTCGGCTTTTTTATCATTAAGAAACAGTCCCGCCTTGCTCACATAAGACTTACCATATAAAGGGATGTATAATGTTTTATTTACGTTATTCAAATGCCTGTGCCACCTCTTTTAAATATTCTACAATGCCTAATTTCTGCGGACAGTTTCTCTCACAATTTTGGCATCCAATACAAGAGGATGGAGATGAAAATGTCTTTTTTATCTCCATATAAACCGGTTTCATTTTCCACATTTCATCCGGATTTCGTTTGTAATCATTGAAAATTGCAAAATAACGAGGAATCGCAATATGCATCGGACAATTAGGCGCGCAATAATTGCATCCGGTACATGGAATCGCCGTATTTGATCTGATAATCTCGGCTACTTTTTCTAAACTTCTGAGTTCTTTCGAAGTGACCGGGTCCAATTCTCGCATGTTATCGTGCAGCTGCTCCATGGAATTCATACCGATTAATACAATTGCCACCTGATCTAAGCTAGAAGCAAAACGAATTGCCCATGATGCAATACTCTCATCAGGGCGAAACTGTTTCAAAAGCTGCTCTGCGTTTTCCGGAATCTTTGCAAGATTTCCGCCTTTTACAGGTTCCATGATAATAATCTTTTTATTATGTTTTGCCGCAACCTCGTATAACTCTTTTGCTCTCAGGGCCTCACTATTCCAATCTAGATAATTCACCTGGATCTGTACGATATCCACCTCAGGATGTGCAGTTAAAATGCGATCCAATAATTCCGGGCCATCATGATAAGAAAAACCAATTTCTTTTGCTTTTCCTGCTGCCTTTAATTCACGAAGGAACCGAAACTCGTCATACTGCTCTGCAAGAGTATAGTTTTTATCATTGAGCCAGTGAAGGAGATACACATCAAAACAGCTTACACCACATCGCTGCTGTTGCTCTTCGAACAGTGTCCAACATTCTTCATAAGACTTTACTTTATAGCCCGGAAGCTTAGTTGCAATCTGAAACACATTGCGTGGATGGCGCTCAACCAAAGATTTTCTAAGTGCCTCCTCACTGACGCCTCCAAGATACGTATAAGCTGTATCAAAATAGGTGCCGCCCTTTTCAAGGAATGTATCGACCATTTGATCTAAAAGCTGATAATCAACACTTTTTTCGTCGTTTGCATCAATTCTTGGTAATCTTAAAAAGCCAAATCCGGTTTTGTTCATAATGCCTTATCTCCTTTATGTACTGATTCCATTCTACCACAAAATACATTTTTGCGTACTGAGAACAAATAAAAATAGCCGCCATTACTCGCAATAATGGCGGCTGTTTGTAAAAACAAATAGTCTATCATTCGGGTAAGCCGTGCTCCGGCTTCCCATTTGTATTTTAATATATCACATCTTCTATATCGATGCAAGGGTTCAAAAGACACTAAAGATAGTCATTTACCTATTAGTTTCCCATTATCCCCCTAAGTTTGTTTGCAAAGTCTTCAGCATAATTTATAGAAAACTCACCGTGATACAGTCCCGGAAGAATTTGCAATTTACTCTCTTGTAATGCTTGATGAATTATTTTAGCAGATTTTTTAATTATGTTATTTTCTTTTTCACCAACAAATACATGAACCTGCGCTGTACATTTTGCTACAGACTCTTTTAGTGAATACATAGTATTTGCCTCTAAAAATGCAATCATATCATTCTGAGATATCGCGCAAGTATCTCTAAAATAATCATCATACAAATCTTCTTTTATTTTAAGTGATCTGAATTGCAATTTCGCAAACCGTTTATTTTGTACTAACCCATAACAACTCGCAAGAGCAGGGCGAATCATGGAATATGTTAGCTTTAATGGTATCACTCGTGCGCTTTCAATAACGGCATATTTACAAATATCGTTTCGTCTTGATAAAATCTCCAGCAAAATCTGTCCACCTAAAGATAATCCTCCAATCAGAAGAACTGAACCTCCAAAATGTTCATCAATAAAGTTGATGATCTCATCAGCATTATCTTCTATGCTTGTAAAGGGTCTGTCACTCTCTGCATGTCCGTCTAAAATCGGTAGAACTATGCGATAATCATCTTGCAGCAACTTTGCAGCTTCTTTATAATTCCACCATGACAGACCGCCTCCATGCAAAAGAAGAATTATATTATGATTTTCTTTTCCAAATTCGACATAACGCAATTTCTTTCTCCTCTCTTGCATGGCTCTCTTTGAAGAAGGCTCTCATTTATCTTTTTTTATAAAATACCAGTTCCGGATTCTGACCATTTTCCTCATACGTACAGAATACTTTGCAAACATTCCATTCGGAAGCCGATATTCCAAATTAACAAAACTTCCCGGCAATACATTCAAATCTTGCCAAGATTATATTATTAAAGACGAATCCAGTATCTCTGCTCAATATGACCGTCATCTTCTACTTCGTTCTCCAACACGCCTCCGTTACGCACGATCGATTTTGCAGACGCCACATTATTTTTACCGCAACACATCAAGACATCATGAATACCCAGTTTTTTGCATTCTTCCAATGCCAGTGCGATCATTGCTGTCGCATACCCTTTTCTTCTCTCACTTGGACGGATTCCATCTCCGATATGTCCGCCGGTTCTCAATAAATTTTCATTTAAATAGTGACGGATATTAACCGCTCCGACAAAGATATTTCGGTCCTTATCAAAACAGAACAATGTCGTATCCGGTACCCAGCCATCACCCAGATCCTCTGTTGTATCCAGATGCTCGATGTAATATTCAAAATCATGAAAATCATTGGCAAAAATCTTCCACGGAGACGAATTCGTATTATTCCGAATAATGTCATTCTTCCATTCCGTAAGCATATCGATCAACAATTCCTTATGCTGGAGTGTTGGTTTAATTAATTCAATGTTCATGTTATCCCCTCCTGCGTTTTTGATAAGAATTCATCCATGTCTTCCCTTGACTTAAATATAACAACTTGTCTGCCTTTACGATATTTTTCTATCAGTTCATAAATTCTCGGCAAACTGTTGGTTGAAAATTCTTCTATCGATTGTTTAAATACCGGATCCAATTCCGTTTCTCTCCAAGGTAGATCATTACGAATTTTACCAAGTCTATCGATTGCTCCTTGTATGCAACGTTCCGTTGGAAGGTCAAATAAGAACACGGTATCACATTCTTGGAGTCGCATTTCAATGGTTCTATTATAGTTTCCGTCAATGATCCACTCTGGTGTATGAAAAATCTCAGATAAACGTTTATCAAACTCTTCTCTTGCAATATGTGTTTTATCCGGCAAATGCCAAATTGCATCCAGATGATATAACGGAAAACCTGTGATCTGATTTAATTTTTCTGCAAACGTTGTTTTTCCGCTGCCAGGACAGCCAAGGATGATGATTTTTTTTCCTTTTATACAATCAGCACTACACAATTTTATACCCTTCTGCATCCAATACCTTTAAGGCGTTCTCAAAATCATATTCCTTTACTAAAATATAATCTGTATTGTATGTTGATACTGCAAAGATCCCAATGTGATTTTCTGCAAGAATCGATGAGATCTTTGATAGAATACCGATCAGAGAAAAATCCAGGACTCCTTGTATTCGAAACGCCTTCCATCCATCCTCACGGGCAGAGGTATGCTGTGGCGTTTCACTTGTAGGACAAACAAGTGATATTTCCTCGTCTGTTTTTCCGATAAAGAAAAACTCCTTCGATAAATCAATTTCTTTATAATCCGGCACCTTACACACGGTTAAATCATATTCTATCTTCTTTATCTCCATCTTTTCTATACATCTCCATTCACAAATACACAATGTTATCTACTCACTTAAAAACTCATATATGATCTGGTTAAAGTCCTTTGCCTCTTCGTATGCCGCATGCCCTAGTGTCTCATACATATGTATGTTGCATTTGAGTTTCTCTGCAATCTCCTCTGACGCAGTTCCTGTAACAACCTTGTCCTGTCTTCCGCCTAAAACAAATACAGGACATTGGATCTTTTCCAGTTCATCATATGTATTGCAAGTCAAACAGGATTTTGCCAATGTAACAAACCGTTGTACATCTTTAGGCTTTTGGAAAATTGTCAATAGTGGGACCAATGGCCGATACCTTTTTATATATGCGTCGGAATACATTTTTTCAGCCATATTTGCAACCAGTTCCCTCATTTCTCCCAGTTCTGCCAATTCGATCCAGTGATTGACAACCTGAGTTACCGTATCATTATTCTTAGAAAGTGTAACAGCAAGAACCAGCTTTTTTACCAGATCCGGTCTGTCGATTGCTAGGTACTGCGCGATCATTCCCCCTTGTGATACACCGATTACATCCGCATTCTTAATGCCAAGTGCATCCATGGCCAAAGCAATGTCCGAAGCCATATCCCTTACCGTG
>JAFYOD010000161.1 GCA_017556515.1 Lachnospiraceae bacterium | reverse complement strand
TACATACTCGCCTTCGTCCGGAGCTTTTTCCGGAGAAACGCCGAGAACGAGAAGGTGATCGTAGTTCGGCTCGTTTGCCGGATCCTCTAACTCAAGACCTTCATGGCTGATGTGCCATAAGTTACGGTCACGGCTGTAGCTATTGTTAGCGGAGAACGGAAGGTCGATACCATGCTGTTTGCAGTATTCGATCTCGTCTTCACGGGACTGCATTGTCCAAACATCTGTCATTCTCCACGGAGCAATGATCTTGAGGTCCGGAGCAAGAGCTTTGACACCAAGCTCGAAACGGATCTGGTCATTACCTTTACCTGTAGCACCGTGACAGATTGCTGTTGCATTTTCTTTTCTAGCGATCTCAACAAGACGTTTTGCGATAGCCGGACGCGCCATGGATGTACCTAAAAGGTATTTGTTCTCATATACAGCGCCAGCCTGTACGCACGGGATAATATAGTTGTCGCAGAAATCATCTACGATATCTTCAATGTATAATTTTGTAGCGCCAGATAATTTTGCTCTTTCCTCAAGACCGTCCAGCTCGTTGCCCTGACCACAGTCGATACAGCAGCAAACTACATCATAATCAAAATTTTCTTTTAACCACGGAATGATCGCTGTAGTATCAAGACCGCCGGAATACGCTAAAATAACTTTCTCTTTCATCATTATATCCTCCGAAAATATATCGTTGTGTGAATAAACTCACATATCACGCACTTCATATCATGCCTAATAAATATACATCGGTTATACATAAAAGTCAAGTCGAATTTTTATAAATATAAACATTAGATGAATAATATACATCTTGAATGCATAAATGTAATTTAATGCATCAGTTGACAAAAGCGGAGAAAGAGAAGATAATAGAAAACGGAGGATAAGCTTATGAAAGTTGATTTACTGATTAAAAATGTAGAAATTATAGATGGAACAGGAAGCCTGCCAATGCTCGGTACGGTCGCAGTAAAAGACGGGAAGATCTGTGAAAACGGAACTTCTTGGGAATGTGATCATGAAATTGATGGAACCGGATTGACGCTGTCTCCGGGATTTATCGATGTGCATTCCCACGGCGATTTTGTTGCGGGGCATGATTATGGAAGATTATGTAAGATTTCACAGGGTATTACAACAGAGATCGCAGGTCAGTGTGGAAGCGGCTGTTTCCCGGTGACACCAGAATCAAAACCGTTATTGCTGGCAAATGCCAATATCGTCGGCAAACAGATTGAAGCGAACATCGACCGTTTCACAAATCTGGCAGGTTATAAAGACTATCTGGAAGAGAGCAGTCTTTCTTCTAATATTATGGTATTCATGGGACATTCTGCGCTTAGACTGGCAGTCCTCGGTACATCGGATGCGAAACCGAATGCAGAGCAGCTTGCGAAGATGTGTGAGTTGTTGGAAGAGGCCATGAAGCAAGGCTGTCTGGGCCTTACAACCGGATTATTCTACCCGCCGAGCGCTTATGCGGATGTGGAAGAAGTATCGGCACTTTGCGAGATTGTGGCAAAGTATGATGGAATTCATGCAAGTCATATTAGAAATGAAGGATCGGAAGTATTAAAATCCTTAGAGGAAGTTTTGGAAGTTTCCAGAAGAACCGGCGTCCGACTGAATATTTCTCACCACAAAGTTTGTGGTCGAAAGAACTGGGGAATATCAAAAGAGACTTTGGCGCTTTTAGACCAGGCTCGTAAAGAAGGTATTACTGTTACTATGGATGTATATCCGTATCTGGCATCCATGACCAAACTTGGCGCATGCATTCCGACGGAATATTTCAATAAGGGTGTTGCATGGCTTCAGAAGGAACTGACCAAACCGGAACTTCGCGCAGAGATCAAAGAAAAAATGGAGAATTATGAAGACGGTCGTTACCGTCAGTGCGGCGGATTTACCGGAGTGATGATCGGAGTATGTCCGTCAAGACCGGAGGCAGATGGAAAGTTTATTTCTGATTTTGCAGAGGAGATCGGAGAAGATCCGTTTGAACTGTTCTTTGATATGTTAGTAGAGGATGGCGGCAAAGTGAATGCCATCTATTTTACGATGTGTGAAGAAGATCTGGATCGTATTGTTTCAGATCCTCACACCATGATCGGTACAGATGGTCTGGTTGCCAGTCTGGAAGGAAAGACACATCCACGCGGATGGGCAAGCTTCCCACGTGCGATCCGTCTGTTCGTGAGAGAAAAGAAGTTATTTCCGTTAGAAACCATGATCAACAAAATGACCGGACTTTCTGCCGAAACCTACGGTTTGATTAACAAGGGACGTATCGCAGCAGGATACGATGCAGATCTGGTATTATTCAATAAAGAAGAAATCGGAGATGCAGCAGATTTTGTAAACAGCAATCTGCTTTCTAGCGGAATTAAGTGTGTGATCGTAAATGGTAAGATCGCTTACGAGAACGGAAAACTGACAGAAGAATGCCCGGGCAGATGGATCCAGGCAGGAGGAAATAGATAAAACATGGACACAAAAAAAGAATTTATGGAGGGAGTAAGGGGCGGAATTCCCATCGCCCTTGGATATCTCCCGGTATCGTTTACATTTGGCCTGATCGCGGTTTCAGGCGGTCTCCCGGTCTGGGTGGCGTGTCTGATCTCGCTGACGAATCTGACTAGTGCAGGTCAGTTTGCCGGAACCAGTTTGATCTTTGCCGGAGCCGGATATATGGAGATCGCAATGACAACATTAGTCATCAATCTCCGTTATATGCTGATGTCTCTGTCACTGAGTCAAAAACTGGATAAGACCGTGACACTTTTGGATCGTATGATTTTTGGCTTCGTCGTAACTGATGAAACATTCGTAGTAGGATCTTTAAGAGAAGGAAAACTTCGCAGACCGTTCTTGTTTGGTCTGATCTTGTTGCCGATCCTTGGATGGAATGCGGGAACTATTTTAGGTGCATGTGTATCCTCCGTTCTCCCGATGGCACTTCAAAATGCCTTTGGAATTGCCCTTTATGGCATGTTCATTGCCCTGATCGTTCCGACTGCAAGAGATTCCAGAAATGTTCTGATCATCATTATCATGGCAGTAACAATGAACTGCGTGCTGACATATTTACCGATGTTTGCATGGATCTCTTCAGGATTCCGCATCATTATTTCTACGGTATTCGGTGCAGGATTAGGTGCAGTTTTATTCCCGAAGGATTATTCGGATGAAGAAATGGAGGTGCAGTAGTATGCAGATGGACCGAGTTTTGATTAGTATTGCCATCATGGCTTTGGTAACATATGCGATTCGAGTTGCACCGCTGACTCTTTTCAGAAAGCAGATTAAATCGAAATATGTTCGTTCATTTTTAGACTACACACCGTTTGCGGTGTTGGGTGTTATGACCTTCCCGGATGTATTTACATCAACCGGAAGTGTATATTCCGCGATTGCGGGAACTATCGTGGCCCTGATCCTGGCATATATGAGAAAGGGAATCGTGACATGTTCCTGTGCAGCGATCGCAGTGGTATATTTAGTGGAGAGCTTCTTATTATAGAGGCATGACTGGAGGTGTGAGAAGAATGATTACATTAAAAGGTGTGGAAGTATCGGCAAAAATCAAACTTCAGGTGCAAGAAATTCTGGAGAAGATGAATGGTTATGTGCCGACAGCTGCAATTGTGCGTGTGGGTGAACGTCCGGATGATCTTTCTTATGAAAAAGGTGTGATCAAGAAACTTGCATCCTTTGGAATGGAAGCGAAAACATTTGCGTTCCCGGAAGATATCTCAGAGGAAGAATTTTTACAGGAATTTAAGAAAATCAATGCAGACGAGTCCATTGACGGTATTTTG
>JAFYOD010000021.1 GCA_017556515.1 Lachnospiraceae bacterium | reverse complement strand
GTCATCTGGCGATACTGACAGTTTACCGTGAGCACCGGACTCACAACACCTGCCTCTTCCATTTTATCATATGGGATTCCCAGCTTGGACAGATATGCAGTTCGTGCTGATTCGAACCAACGGATATAGTTCGAATGATGTACAACCGCCATCTGGTCTGTTTCATAATATTGTACTACCCAATCGTATGTGAACATTGTCTATCCTTCTTTCTTAATTCCATGCAGTCTCCTGCGTCCTCTCTCTTCCTAATAAATATAACACACTTGATTCCACTTGGAAAGAATCACAGGTACTTTACATTCGAATTATTTGTTGTTGCACTTGTATTTTGTCGAACCAAGTATTATATTTAACATATGAACAGTTATTCATATGTTAATATTAAGGAGGAAATCCTATGAGCGAACATAAACACAGTGAGACCTGCTCTTGCAGACATGACCACGGTCACGAGCATAAACACGAACACCACGAGCATCACCACCATCATGAACATGGCGAGACTTGCTCTTGCGGACATGACCACAGCCATGAGCACAAACATGAACACCATGAGCATCACCACCATCACGAACATGGTGAATCTTGCTCCTGCGGACATGACCACGGTCACGAACATAAACATGAACACCATGAACATGGTGAGACCTGCTCTTGTGGACATGACCACGGTCACGAGCACAAACACGAACACCATGAGCATCACCACCATCATGAGCATGGTGAGCCCTGTTCCTGCGGACATGATCACGGCCACGAGCACAAGCATGAACATCATCACCATCATGAGCATGGTGAAACTTGCTCCTGTGGACATGATCACAGCCACGAGCACAAACACGAACACCATGAGCATCACCACCATCATGAACATGGCGAGACTTGCTCCTGCGGACATGACCACGGCCACGAGCACAAACACGAACACCACGAGCATCATCACCATCATGAGCATGGTGGAACTTGCTCCTGTGGACATGATCACAGCCACGAGCACAAACACGAACACCATGAGCATCACCACCATCATGAACATGGCGAGACTTGCTCCTGCGGACATGACCACGGCCACGAGCACAAACACGAACACCATGAGCATCACCACCATCATGAACATGGCGAATCTTGCTCCTGCGGACATGACCATGGCCATGGACATCATCACCATGATCACAGCACACATGCTCATGCTCCGGCAACTTCTACATCCAAGGCGCCGTGCATCATCTATGTGATGAAGAACATCGATTGCGCAAACTGTTCTGCTAAGATCGAACAGCGCATCAAAGAACTTCCGGAAGTAGATGACGCAATTCTTACATTTGCAACCAGACAGCTTCGCGTTTACTCCACAGCCGGCACTGCAATTTTACCAAAAATGCAGGAAATCGCAGACAAGATCGAGCCTGGCACGGTAATCGAAGTACGTCAGAAACCAGTTAAGAAAGACTGTGTTGTATACAATTTAGAAAATATCGACTGTGCAAACTGTTCTGCTAAAATCGAAGCTAAGATCCGTGAATTGCCGGATGTCGACGATGCAGTTCTCACATTTGCAACCAGACAGCTTCGTGTCTACTCCAAAAAAGGTACTGATTTGCTCCCACAGATGCAGGAAATTGCGGACCGTATTGAACCGGGAACAAAGATCACGGTTCGCGAAGATGGTACAAAAGCACAGGCAACCACAGAACACGATGAGCATAAAAACGATGTGAAAGAAATTGTTGCAGGAGGCATTCTCTTTGTAATTGGACAGTTCCTTGCTGGATCAGTTCCGATGGCATCTCTTGCATGTTTCATCGTTGCTTATATCATTTTAGGTAAAGATGTTTTAAAGACAGCCCTTAAGAATCTGAAAACCGGTCACATGCTGGATGAAAACTTCCTCATGAGTATCGCTACAATCGGTGCTTTTGCAATCCACGAATATGGAGAGGCTGTTGGCGTTATGCTCTTCTACCGCATCGGACAGGCATTTGAACACAAAGCCGTTGAAAAGAGCCGCAGCCAGATCATGGAAGCCGTTGACCTTCGTCCGGAGACTGTTCTTCTGGACACAAACGGTTCTACACGCGAGATTCCGGCTGAGCTTGCTGAAGTTGGTCAGATTATTCAGGTACGTCCGGGTGACCGTATCCCGTTAGATGGAATTGTTGTTGATGGCGAAAGCCGCATCGATACATCTCCAATCACAGGAGAACCAGTTCCGGTAGCTGTAAAACCGGGCGCATCCGTCATTTCCGGCTGCGTGAACACTTCCGGTCTCCTGAAAGTACGTATCGAAAAAGAACTTTCCGAATCCATGGTAACAAGAATTCTGGATTCTGTTGAAAACGCTGCCGCAAGCAAACCGCAGGTAGAACGTTTCATCACTAAATTTGCACGTGTATACACACCATTCGTCGTTGCGCTTGCAGCTGCAACCGCAATTATCCCGTCCCTTATCACAGGAGATTGGAACCATTGGGTATACACAGCCCTTACCTTCCTGGTAATCAGCTGTCCGTGTGCTCTCGTACTGAGCGTTCCGCTGGCATTCTTCTCCGGAATCGGTGCAGGCTCCAAGCAAGGTATCCTCTTCAAAGGCGGCGTCGCTCTTGAAGCATTAAAAAATGTAAAAACTGTCGTTATGGATAAGACAGGTACTATCACAAAGGGTAACTTTGTGGTACAGAAGTTATATCCGGAAAACGGCTTCACAGAAAATGAGCTTTTGGCATATGCAGCTGCATGTGAAACTGCTTCCACTCATCCGATTGGTAACAGCATCCTCACAGCAGCAAAGGACGCAGGACTCAATATCGAAACTCCGGATGATATTCAGGAGATTTCCGGTAAAGGTATCCGCGCCGTGACACACGAAGGTGTGCTGCTCTGCGGTAATAAAAAACTCCTCGAAGAACATCACATTGACCTTTCCAATTGCAAAGAAGATCCGTCCGCAACTACTGTTCTTCTTGCAAAAGATGGTACATACATTGGTTCCATCGCAATTGCAGATACGATCAAACCAGAATCTGCATCTGCGATCGCATCCTTAAAGAAACTTGGTATTCACACAGCAATGCTCACAGGTGACGGTGAAGAAACTGCAAAAGCGGTTGCTGCTGATACCGGTATCGATACTGTATATTCCAAACTTCTTCCGGGTGATAAGCTGGATATCCTCCAGAAACTTCGCAAAGAAACAGGAAATGCCATGTTCGTTGGCGACGGTATCAATGATGCTCCGGTTCTGGCAGGCGCTGATGTAGGTGCAGCTATGGGTAGCGGTGCTGATGCAGCCATCGAAGCCGCCGATGTCGTATTCATGACATCCAGTATGGAAGCAATTCCGGAATCCATCCGCATTGCAAAACAGACTGGCACTATCGCTTACCAGAACGTGGTATTTGCACTGGCGATCAAAGCCCTGGTTATGAT
>JAFYOD010000020.1 GCA_017556515.1 Lachnospiraceae bacterium | reverse complement strand
CATATCCACATATTTACGATATACACTCACAACACCGGCTGTATATCTCGGACTCTTCATACGTCCTTCAATTTTTAAAGAACATACACCAGCCTCCAGAATATCCGGGATCAAGTCTAATGTACAAAGATCCTTCAGGCTGAGTACATATTTTTCATTTTTCTTATTGATATATCTGCCGTCACGAACCACATCAAACGGCAAACGGCACGGCTGGGCACAACGTCCGCGGTTTCCGCTTCGTCCTCCGATCAAGCTGGAAAACAGACACTGTCCGGAATAACAATAGCAAAGAGCACCATGAACAAAAGTCTCGATTTCCAATCCTGTTTCATCATAGATCTCACGAATCTCTCCTAAAGTCAATTCACGAGCCGGAACCACACGTACTGCTCCCATCTCTTTTAATTTTGCGGCACTGTATTTTCCGGTCACAGTCATCTGGGTACTTACGTGAATATCCATCTTCGGAAAATGCTCACGCACATAACGGAACACACCAAGATCCTGTACGATCACAGCATCCAGTCCAGCTTCATAATACGGTTTTAAATAGTCGTAAAGATCCGGAAGCTCCTTCTCCTTTACCAGTGTATTCACTGTCATATAAATTTTAGCACCATGTAAATGAACATAATCAATGGCACGGAGCATCATATCTTCATCCAGATTGTTGGCATATGCTCTGGCTCCAAAACGGCTTCCTCCGATGTAAACCGCATCTGCACCTGCATTGACTGCTGCTACCATGCTCTCAAAGGATCCCGCCGGTGCGAGAATCTCAATATTTCTCTTTCCCATCTCTTCCTCCATCTGTTATCCACACTTCTGTGTCTGAAGCAACGCACATCCACAGAATCCTAAGGGTACAAAAGGCCGCAGCATAACACTATGCGGCAGCCTTGAAACTATTTCCCGTTCTTCTCCATCTGGGCATCCAATTTCATCTGAACACCGATCAGTTCATGCTTCAGGCTGTAAATTTCCTTCTCCAGATCATTTTTCTGGGCACGGAGCATCTTTGCCTCCTGAAGAGTTTTAAAATAATCGTCTGCCAGATTCAGATAGATCATCACTTCCTGATAATCTTTGTTCTGTCTCGTAAAGCCCGGCTGCGCCTTTAAAATACCGATTTTCTGATTGATATATGCAGCTACTTTCTGAAGATACTCCTGCTCTTCAGATCCGCCCAATGTATAAATATTTCCGTCGATCAGTACTTCTGTATAATTCTTTTTATCCATTGTCTGTAACTCCTGCTTTGTAAAAATCTATGTAAAATGTTAGTTATGTTCTATTCTTTTGCAATCCCAAGATGACGGTATGCAAGCTCAGTTGCCATACGGCCGCGCGGAGTACGGTTGATCAGTCCATTCATCAGAAGATACGGCTCATACACATCTTCCAAGGTTCCTGCATCCTCTCCAATAGCTGCTGCCATGGTATCCAGACCGACCGGACCGCCGCCAAACTTCTGGATCAATGTAAGCAAAATAGTTCTGTCATTGTTATCTAATCCAAGTTTGTCCACGTCCAGAATATCTAATGCAAAATCCGCAACTTCTTTTGTAATCACTCCATCATACTTAACCTGTGCAAAATCACGCACACGTTTTAATAATCGGTTGGCCAAACGAGGGGTTCCTCTGGATCGTCTTGCGATCTCATAGGCTCCGCTGTCCTCGATTTCCACCCCAAGCACACCTGCAGAACGCTTGACGATAATGCTAAGTTCTTCCGGAGAATAAAAATCCATCCTCTGAACCACGCCAAAACGATCGCGAAGCGGTGCGGTTAAAAGACCAGCTCTCGTTGTAGCTCCCACTAATGTAAATTTCGGTAACTCTAAACGGATCGATCTTGCAGAAGAATCTTTGCCAAGCATGATATCAATGGCAAAATCCTCCATGGCAGGATAGAGAACCTCCTCCACCTGACGATTCAAT
>JAFYOD010000160.1 GCA_017556515.1 Lachnospiraceae bacterium | reverse complement strand
TGGGAGATTTCTGCATTGGCGGAGCCTGCTATCCGGAAGGTCATCCGGAGTCAGGAACCAAGGCGGAAGATATTCTTCATTTGAAAGAAAAAGTAGATGCAGGCTGTGATTTTCTGACGACGCAGATGTTTTTTGATAATGACCTGCTTTACAATTTTTTATATCAGATCCGTGAGAAAGGCATTAAGGTTCCGATCGTTGCGGGAATCATGCCTGTGACGAATGCGAAACAGATGAAGAGGATATTAATGATGTCCGGTGCACAGATCCCGGCTAAATTCCGTGCCATTGTGGATAAGTTCGGAGACAATCCGGCGGCCATGCGTCAGGCTGGTGTGGCTTATGCCACGGATCAGATCGTAGACCTGATCGCCAACGGAGTGAACGCGGTTCATGTGTATTCGATGAATAAACCGGATGTGGCTGCGCAGATCAAGAGCAGTTTGTCGGAGATCATTATTTAGATGGATTACGGAGGACTGCAGTGTGGCAGTTGTGATCGATAGAAAAGAGATTTACCGCTATCTGGGATACCGTGGCCAGGAAGCAGATGAGGTAACGCAGGTATTAGTAGAAGCTTGTGTAGAGGAGCTTTTGACGGCAGCAGATCCTAAGGTTGTGGTCAGGGAATATGTGGTCAATCATTTGGAAGATGGAACAATTGACTGTGGAAATTTTCAAGTAAAAAGTAAAAATCTGGCAAAGAACCTGGGCGGATGCGACCGGGTTCTTTTGATGGCTGTAACATTGGGACTTGGAGTGGACCGACTGTTGGTAAAGTACGGAAAGTTGCAGGTTTCAAAGGCAGTGATCTTACAGGCAGCATCGGCAGCCATGATCGAGGCGTTTTGTAATGAATGTTGTCTGAAATGGAAACAAGAGTATGAACATAATGGCTTATATTTGCGACCGAGATATTCACCTGGATATGGGGATTTTTCTTTGGAGTATCAGCCGAGCATATTAAATGAACTGGATGCAGCAAGACAAATAGGGATCACATTGACAGATGGAGGGCTGATGCTTCCGACCAAATCTGTGACTGCGGTTATCGGAGTGAGTACGGAAAAGGGTTTCTGTTATGTGGAAGGCTGTGAAAGTTGTGGAAACAAGACATGTGATTATCGAAGAGCATGAGAAACGGAGGAGTCAGGTGGGAATTCGTGAAGAATTAAAAAATAGAAGATTATTTTTTGACGGAGGCATGGGAAGTCTTTTGCAGGCAAAAGGCTTGAAACCGGGGGAGCTTCCGGAAACATGGAATCTGCTCCATCCGGAAATTATTGTGGAAATTCATCAGGATTATCTGAAGGCAGGAGCGGATATTGTTACGACCAATACCTTTGGCGTGAATCGATTTAAGTATAATAAAGAAAACGGATACTCGGTTGAAGAAATCGTGGTGGCAGCCGTTGCCAATGCAAAAAAAGCAGTGGATCTGGCTGGGCATGGTTTTGTAGCTCTGGATCTTGGTCCGACCGGAAAATTGCTAGAGCCGTATGGCACTTTGGCTTTTGAAGACGCATGTGATGTTTATAAAGAAGTTGTCCGTGCAGGTGCGGCAGCAGGAGCAGACTTGATTATCATCGAGACCATGGGAGACAGTTATGAACTCAAGGCAGCAGTTCTTGCTGCGAAAGAGGAGGGTGAACTTCCGATCTTTGCAACCGTAACCTTGGATGAAAAGGGAAAGATGCTGACAGGAGGAACGGTAGAGTCTGTGACAGCACTGTTAGAGGGTCTTGGTGTTGACGTGATCGGTTTGAACTGTGGATTGGGTCCGGTTCAGCTGCTTCCATTAGTCTGCAAGATGGTCGAAATCGCTTCCGTTCCGGTTATGGTGAATCCAAACGCAGGTCTTCCACGTAGTGAAAGCGGAAAAACGGTTTACGATATTAATTCGGATCAGTTTGCAGAGACCATGCGAGAGATCGCAGAAAATGGGGTTTCGATTTTGGGCGGATGCTGCGGAACGACTCCGGAGCATATCGCAAAAATGTATGCGTTATGTAAGGATATTCCGAAACCGGTAATAGAGAAAAAAGAGCGCACGGTCATTTCTTCTTATTCTCATGCAGTGGAGTTCGAAATGAAGCCGGTAATTATCGGAGAACGCATCAATCCGACCGGAAAACCGAAGTTTAAGCAGGCATTAAAAGACCATGATCTGTCTTATATTTTGAATGTAGGCGTTGCGCAGCAGGAGAGTCGTGCAGATGTGCTGGATGTCAATGTTGGCCTTCCGGGTATTGATGAACCTTCTATGATGGTGGAAGTAGTAAAAGAACTGCAGAGCGTTCTGGATCTTCCGCTTCAGATCGATACAGCAAATGTGCAGGCGATGGAACAGGCGATGCGCATTTATAATGGAAAACCATTGGTCAATTCCGTCAATGGTAAACAAGAATCTATGGAAGCCGTATTTCCTTTAGTGAAAAAATATGGCGGCGTGGTAGTAGCTCTCTGCCTTGATGAGGATGGAATTCCGCAAACAGTAGAAGGCAGACTTGCGATCGCGAAGAAGATCTATGAAACGGCAGCGGAATATGGAATTGATAAAAAGGATATTTTGATCGATGCCCTTTGTATGGCAGTAAGTTCCGATAAAAATGGTGCACTGGTAACTCTGGAGACTGTTAAGAGGATCAAGGAAGAGTTTGGTGGAAAGACTGTACTGGGAGTTTCCAACGTATCCTTTGGTCTTCCGATGCGTGAGCATAT
>JAFYOD010000019.1 GCA_017556515.1 Lachnospiraceae bacterium | reverse complement strand
TCAAAACCGATATATAACTCCTGAGGGAATCGCGCGACCAGCATATCTCCATTCCATTTATAAGGTGTCTTATTCCACTGCAGAAGGCTCTCTACAAAGATTTTATGGTCTACAGGGTACTGTTTCACGCATTCCAATGTAATTTGAGCAAACAGTGTTAAATTTGCTTTATTCAATACATCTTTTTCCGCAAATTCGACAGCAAGATAGATGGCTCCTCCATGATGAGGAACACGATAATAGAAATAGTTTTCTTCACTGATACCACAGGCTACGACAGAAAGCGTTTGCCCATTGATCAGATCTGAAAGTGTATTGGTAGGTGAGGAGAGAGACGATAACTGCCAGCTGATGCCTTTATCGCACATTTCATTTGCAAGTACCAGTGTTTCTTCAGTAAATTTATCCGTAGAATTCCATCCCCATGTCCATTTGTTCTCTGAGGATGATTCAATACCAATATACTGAATCTTATATTCAGATTCGCCAAAGAAAAGAGCACGATTAGAAAAATCCACATTTCCGCCTCGCCCTTTTACAATGATATCGCTGGCGTTGTTCTGAATCACCATTACCTTGCCAAGGCAGGCAGAAAAGACTTGAATCCAGCTGCTTCTATCAATCTTATTGAAGATTTCTGTCAGTTCCTGTTTTTTTATTTCATCTGTTTTAAAGAAATGCTCAAAGAATTTCATACGGTATGTAGCCCCTTTCTGTCTGTTACAAGTATACCAAATAAAATTGGATTGACAAAGCAGATTTATCAAAATTATAATGAAATCATTACTAACATCGGAGGGTATACCATGATATTCGAACATTTAGACCGTATTGTATTTACCGGAGATTCTGTAACAGATATGCAGCGAGCGAGACCAGTGGGAGAGGGCTTGTTTGATAATCTTGGCCACGGATATGTGCGTGTTATTGATAATATGCTAAATGCGTGGTATCCGGAATGTGCGATTCGTATTTCTAATACAGGAACGGATGGAAATACCAGCCGAGATCTGAAGGCACGATTCCAAACAGATGTAATTGACCTTAACCCTGATTGGGTTTCCATCTGCATTGGAATCAACGATGTCTGGAGACAATTTGATTCTCCATCGCTGATTGATTCTCATGTCTTTACAGAAGAATATGAAACCAACCTTGAAGAGATGATTGTATCTGTGAAAGATCAGGTAAAAGGTATTATTATCATGTCACCATATTACATGGAGCCAAACAAGAATGATCCAATGCGTAAATGTATGGACCAATATGTATCGATCTGTAAAAGACTTGCAGAAAAACATACCTGCAGATTTATTGATCTGCAAGCAGTCTTTGATGAATATTTTAATTATAGACATTCTACTTATATTGCCTGGGACCGCGTACATCCAAATCAAGTTGGAGCAACAGTCATTGCTAAAGCATTTTTAGAGGCATGTGAATTTGAATTTTTTAAATAAGATCAAATGGTTTCCAGAGCGTTTGAACGTGACGAATTAGATAAATATTAATTGATAATACGGGAGATAAGAGATGAATACGATTAAGATTGAGAAAAAACATGCGCAGATGATCGCACACAGAGGACTTAGCGGTCTGGAACCGGAAAATTCGATTCCTGCATTTATTGCAGCCGGAAACCGCAGCTATTACGGTGTGGAAACAGACGTTCATGTAACAAAAGACGGCAAATTTGTAGTGATTCATGATGATGACACAGAGCGTGTTGCAGGATATTATAGAGTTATAGAAGAAACTCTTTATGATGATTTAAAGGATATTCGTCTGAATGACTTGTGCAGACTGGAGATCTTGTCCGGTACTGAAAAAGTGGATCTGAAAGATAGAAGAGAACTAGTAATTCCGGATTTGAAAGACTATATCAATATTTGCAAAAAATACGAAAAGGTATGTATTTTGGAACTGAAAAATCAGTTTGCGCCAGATGATATCATTCGTCTAGTAAAAGAAATCAAAGATTTGGAATATCTGGAACAGGTTACATTTATTTCATTCCAGTTGCCAAATTTGATCGAACTTCGTAAACTTATGCCTGAGCAGCCGTTACAGTATCTTGTAGAGGAATTTGATAACGAAGTGTTTGAGAATTTGGTAAAATATCAGTTGGAGCTCGATATTCGACATACTGAATTGACTGAGGAAATCATTACAATGGTTCATAACGCAGGTCGAATCGTCAACTGCTGGACCTGTGACAGCAAAGAAACTGCAGAGCGTTTGGTTTCCTGGGGTGTGGATTTTATTACGTCAAATTATTTGGAGTAAACATACACGAGGAGCAAAAGAGACATTAAAAACTTAGAAAGGAAATGGAAGAATGATTTTAAATGAATTTATGGAATTAGTTCAAATCGATTCAGGGTCGTTGGAAGAGCGTGAAATAGCAGATGCTGTTATTGCAAAACTCCGCAACATTGGATGTGACGTCTGGGAAGATACAGAAATGATAGCGCATATTAATGGTACAGCAGGAAATATTTATGCGGTTCTGGAAGGCTCGATGCCAGGTGCAATCCTTTTTTCTGCGCATTTAGATCGTGTGCCTAATGGAAAAGGAATAAAGCCTATCATTGAAGATGGGAAAGTGATCGCTCAAGGAACTATTCTCGCAGCAGATGATATTTCTGGAGTAGTAGCAATTCTTGATGGCTTAAGAAAAATCAAGGCCAGCAGTCAGCCTCATCCACGAATTGAGGTTCTCTTTACTGTATGTGAAGAACGTTTTGTAACCGGAAGCCGATACATTGATTATGGAAGATTGACTGCAAAAGAGGGTTATGTCCTTGATTCACCGGGGCGAATCGGAAGAGTCATCAATGGTGCGCCTGCAAAAGCAAGGATATCTTTTGAAGTAAAAGGAAGAAATGCTCATGCCGGCAATGCTCCGGAACAGGGAGTTAATGCGGTTATGGCAGCTGCAAAGGCACTGGCTCGTATTCCTGAGGGCAGGCTTGATGAAGAGAGTACCGCAAACTATTCTACATTTGAAGCATCCGGTCCTACTAATGTTGTAAATGCGAAAGCAGTTGTTCGTGGCGAAGCTCGAAGCAGAAATAATGAAAAATTAAAATCTTATATTGAAAACCTACAGGAAATCTGCAAGGAAGCCGCTATAGAAACAGGTGCAGAGTTTCATATTGATATTATCAACGATTATCAAAGTTTCCTTGTGCCTTTGGAAAGTAAATGTATTCAGAGGGTAGGCAAGGTGTTTGAAAAGATGGATATTTCCATGTGTGTAGAAGCCGGCGGTGGCGGAATGGATGCAAACCGTTTAAATGAGCATGGTATCACCTGTGTCGGCTTAGCAACCGGTTATTCAAAAAATCATACTTCTTCCGAAACATTGGTGATCGAAGATCTTCTGCGTGCAGGAGAAATGGTAGAAAAACTGATTTGTGAATATGCCCAGGAACAAAACTAGAAAACTTACAAGCATATGATATTACTCTACAATTTAAACTAGGAGATTTTTATGATTTATGGTGTTGCAACTCTTGCCGCATGTATGTTGCTTGGAACAATTATCGGAACGGTATTTGGCAATTTGATCGGAGCAGGAACGGAAATCGGCAGTGTCGGATTTGCGATGTTATTTCTGATCCTTGTGACGAATTCTAAGAAACTTACTTTTGTACAGAAACCGGCATTTATTCAGGGAATTAGTTATTGGAAAGCGATGTTTATTCCGGTCGTTATCGCTATGACGGCCACGCAGGATGTTTTTCATATGTTATCAAGCAGTATTATT
>JAFYOD010000159.1 GCA_017556515.1 Lachnospiraceae bacterium | reverse complement strand
CAGACACATAATCATAATATCCGGTCAACTCGAAAATACGGTAGATTAAACGATGCACGGATAAATATCCGGCTTCTTTTCGCAGTTTTGTGAGCATCTCCCAGAACGCAGCCAACTTTTCATAAATCTCCGGTTCCGGATTTTCCATACTCAGATACATCTGCATAGCTCCGTAAAATCCAACATCCTGTCCACGGTCTGCATTCTTTTTAAATGCCGCCATGACCATGGCCAGTTCACGGTTGGTCATTCCCACGATCGGAGATTTCAGCACACCAACCAACGGAATATCCTGCATCGGATTGTCGATGAGTGCCAGCATGTTAAGAATAGTCTCCACTTCCACCGCAGTAAAGTAACCGGTTCTGGATTCTGCAAAAGCCGGGATACCTTCTGCACTGAGCACACTGAGAAATTCCTCCGCCCAGCCACTGAGACTTCGCAGCAAGATCACAATATCTTTTCTTCGAAGCGGCTCATACTGTCCGGTCTTTCGATTCCAGATCTTCATGCCTTCTTCCGGATCCGTCAGTTCACGAATCTTAGCTGCGATCAGACGCGCCTCTGCCTCTTTCGCTGTATAATCCGCCTGCTCATTATCCATGGCAGCCAAAAGTTCATCTCCTGTATTTAACAGATACATTTCTGTCTTGACATCCTGCGAACGTTCCGCTTCCGGATAATCTGCGCCTGCATAAAGTGCTGCATCTTCCGTATACTGAATATTTCCCAACGCCTTTGTCATGATCGCATAGAACACATCATTGATGCTTTCCAGCACACTCGCACGGCTACGGAAATTTTTGTGCAGTTCAATCTTCTGGTACTGACTTTCTTCCTTCGAATAAGTCTCATATTTTTTCAGGAACAGCTCCGGTTTTGCAAGACGGAATTTGTAGATACTCTGCTTCACATCGCCCACCATAAACACGTTCGGAGATCCAAACCGTTCTCTGGAAATAGCTTTGATCAGCTCTTCCTGTACTTCATTACTGTCCTGATATTCATCCACTAAAATCTCTTCATAATACTTTGCCAGTTCGTCTGCAACCGGTCCAGGTCTGTGATCTTTGGATTTTCCGGTAAGGATCTGCAAAGCAAAGTGTTCCAGATCATTGAAATCCACCAGATTTTTCTCTGCCTTTGCTGCCTGATACCGTTCTGCGAATGCTTCTGCCAGTTCTATCAGCATCAAGATCGGCTCTCTGGTCGCCATCATGTCAGAGAATAAATGTTCCAGTTCTGCCGGAACCCAAAGATTCTTCATCTTCTTTACTTCATCCTTCACACGATTTCGAATCGCAGCCGCCAGTTCTTTCTTTTCCGGATCCACCTGTTTTCCACGTACTGCCGCCAGTCGTCCAAACAATGGCGCAGACAAAATCTTATGGACCACATTGTAGGAATCTGCTTTTGCCAGCTGATCCATGACCGATTTATCTTCTGCAAGCATCGGAATGTATGCCTGCGGACCGTCATCCAGCTGCGCCAGCTCCAACGCCTCGCTCAGCTGTTCTGCAAACTCAGT
>JAFYOD010000158.1 GCA_017556515.1 Lachnospiraceae bacterium | reverse complement strand
GTAAATGCCGGAACCACGTAGCATCCGTTGGTGTCCGGTACTCTCTGCGCCAATTCTTCTGTCTCATAAGCTCGTTCAATGATCTGCAGTTCATCTCTCAGCCACTGGATCGCAGCTCCCGCAACGAAGATGGAACCCTCCAGCGCATACTCAACCTTTCCATCCAATCCCCAGGCAATGGTTGTTACCAGTCCATTCTTGGAAAATACCGGTTTCTCACCTGTATTCATCAACATAAAACAGCCGGTACCATATGTATTCTTCGCCTCACCCGGTTCAAAGCAAGTCTGTCCAAACAAGGCAGCCTGCTGATCTCCAGCTGCACCTCCAATTACGATCGGTGCTCCAAAAAACTGCGGATCCGTCTCTCCATATACGCAGCTGGACGGTTTCACGGTCGGAAGCATACTTCTCGGAATATTCAGTTCCGCAAGGATTTCCTCATCCCACTCGAGAGTATTAATATTGAACAGCATCGTTCTGGATGCATTGGAATAATCAGTCACATGCACGCGACCTTTGGTCAGTTTCCAGATCAGCCAGGTTTCCACCGTTCCGAACAAGAGCTCTCCTTTTTCTGCACGTTCTCTCGCGCCCGGAACATTATCTAAGATCCATTTTAATTTCGTTCCGGAAAAATATGCATCGATCACAAGTCCTGTTTTCTGACGGAACGTCTCCACAAACCCCTTCGCTTTCAGAAAATCACAATACTCCGAAGTTCTTCTGCACTGCCATACGATCGCATTGCAGACAGGCTCTCCTGTGAATTTGTCCCAGACAATCGTTGTCTCTCTCTGATTTGTAATACCGATTGCAGCAATATCCGCTGCAGACGCTCCAGCCTTCAACACTGCCTCTACCGCCACTCCAAGCTGTGTAGACCATATTTCATTGGCATCATGCTCCACCCAGCCCGGTTTCGGAAAGTGCTGTGTGAACTCTTTCTGCGCCACACTTACCATCTTTCCTTCTTTATCAAATAAAATGCATCTGCTGCTGGTTGTACCTGCATCCAGAGCCATTATATACTTTGCCATGACCATTACCCCAACCTAGATTTATAAAAGAAAATACCACCAATACAACACGCCCAGTGCGATATGCAAGATCATACAAGCCGGAACTCCAAGGATAAATTTCCAATGTTTTGTCTTATGATGAAAGATCTGCATTCCTGCAAAAGCTCCAACCGCCCCACCGATCAGCGCAGCCAGAAGCAACGTCTTTTCCGGAATCCTCCACTGATCCTTTATCGCTTTCCTTTTGTCAATCCCGTACATCGCAAATGCGACCACATTTACAAAAATCAGATAAATAAGCAAAATTTTTCCCAGCATACAGCACCTCCTTCTTATTAACTATTATAGCAAAAAAAATCCTCGTGACAAGGATTACTCACCTGCCACGAGGATTCTTTATGTACTAAATGAATAGTTTAAATTCGTATTAGATTGCGCCTGTTGCTCTGAGAACTACCTCAGCGATAACTGCAGAACCTACGTATGTACCTACGAATGTAAGTAAAGCTACGCATACGATCGGAAGACCCTGGGACTTGAATGTACCGAAGTCTTTACCAAGAGAGATACCTGCGTAAGCAAGGATCGGTGTACATAACGGAAGAAGACCGATCTTGTTCATGCTTGCGTAAGCAAACTCAGCACCCGGGAAGCCCGGAATTGTAACTACGATAGCTACTAAAGAGATATAAGCGATTGCCGGAAGGTTCTTCGGAAGCACTTTATCAAGTACGTCTGTGATTGCACAACCAATGATTGTGATACCTAAGATCATAGCCATACCCGGAAGACCAGCCATGATGTCTACCGGAGCGCCAGATTTTGTAGTGCTGATCCAGTTACCGATTACTGCGAAGATAGAAACGAGAACCAGACATTTAATTCTTTTTGCCCATACAGATGCGTTCATTCTTATTTCCTCCTATTATGCATTTTTCTTGATCGGCTGACCATCTTTATAGTTCTTGTTGTTCTTTGTGAACATCTTGTACATCCACTCTGTCATCGGAAGAGCGATGAAGAGAGTCATGTAAAGACCGTCAACGGAAGACAGAAGCTGAGAAGATGCAGCGAGAGCCTGAAGCTCTTCAGCCATTGTCGGGTATGCTTCAACAACAGCGCCGAGGGAAGCGGACATCATAGAAGCGGAACCTGTACCACATGCCATTGCAAGTGCCTGCGGGGAGAAAAGACCTGTGGAGCAAAGTAAGGAACAAAGGATACCGTAGAATAATGTACCAAGTACTGTACCTACGATGTAACCACCCATAACGCCAACACCTTCGTCGGAGCTAAGGCCGTATTTGGAACCTACGATAGCGATAGATGTCTCACGGGAAATGGAGTGAGAACAACCAACTGCTGCACGACCCATCTTGAATACGAATACAGCGAACGGAAGAGCAAGAACAGCTGTTCCGAGGTTACCGAACTCCTGAAGAATAAGAGCCGGACCACACTGCATGATGGAGCTAAGGTTCGGACCAATTGTAGCACCTACTTTAGCAGTAAGCATCATAACAGAGATTGTGATGTACGGGGAAGCGTCATTCTGCATATCCTCCGGAATAACTTTAGCTACGCCTAAAGCCATACCTAAAATTAAAACGTAAAGCATCGGGAATAAAGAGAATGCCATGAAGCCTAAATCGAACTTCTGTGTACCGATGAACTCTGCGATCATTGTAAGAACGAAAGAGAGTGCATGGATTTTCCAGTCAGCGTTTTTACCTAACATTTAATGTTTCCTCCTTAAATTATAAGTGTCCCCAGTCTCTTAAATAAGCTTCTTTTGTAAGAGCTGGTGTGAAACCTGCTTTTACTTCCAGTCCTGTTTCAGCACCGTCAGCAAGCAGATCGATAGCGGTCATGATAAGAGCTTTGGCAGATGTGATATATGCCAGTTCTTTGTCCTCGATCTCATAATCCGGACAATGAGCGTTGCCCTTAGCACCGCCAATGTAAGCGTGTACAGTCGGCATCAGATGAGAGATGTCGCCTGCATCAGTAGAACCGCCGTTCTGACCGGCATATAATTCTACCTTGTCGTCACCGAGAATCTCAGCCAGGTTGCCTGCCATCAGTTTTGCAAGCGGCTCATACGGAAGAACCGGAAGATATCCCGGAAGTTCTGTAATCTTGCACTGTGCACCAACTGCATAAGCACCTGCCTCAAGAGAACGGTTAACTTTTTTGCTGGCGTCAAGAATCGCTTCTGTTCTTGCGCCTCTTACGTATGTTTCAATGCGAACATCAGCCGGAACGATGTTTACTAAATCACCGCCCTTAGTGATGATCGGATGAACTCGGATGTGGTCTTCGTCACGGAATGTTTCACGGTTTGCGTGAATTGCCATCATGCCGATCTCAGCTGCATTTAATGCGTTGATGCCAAGATGCGGTGCACCACCTGCGTGTGCCTCTTTGCCGACATAATTAACAAGTTTGCCCACGAAACCATTTGCCGGGCCGCCTGCATTCGCCTTGATCGCGCAGCCGGATGTGGATCCTGTGTGCTGCATGACCATAACGTCTACATCGTCCATAACTCCAAGTTTCACAAACTCCTGCTTGCCGCCAAGGAAAGAGATCTTACCCTCTTCTCTTAACTTGTTACGGTACTCAAGCTCAACGAATTCTTCACTTGGAACTGCCATAAGCGCAATATCACCGAATAAATCTTCCATAAGATTGGCTTCTTTAATCGCGATCGCTGCACCTACAACACTGGCAATCTGGCAGTTGTGTCCACAAGCGTGTGCACCGCCGGTAAGCGGATCTGCAAACGGATGATCCGGAACAACTACAGAGTCAAGTTCGCCCATTAACGCAACTTTCACCTTGCTCTCTTTACCCTTCTGGGTAGAGATAACACCTGTGATCGCTACGCCGCTCTCATACAGAAAACCGAGTTCGTCCATAGCAGCCTGGAATTTCTTAGCTGTTTTAAACTCTTTATATCCAAGCTCCGGCTCTGCGAAAATCGAATCCCCCAACTCGATGATCTTATCACGGTTTCTGTCGATCGCTTCACAAGCAGCTTTTTTTAATTCTGCCTTTGAACGTCCCATGATTTTCCCCTCCTTTTAGC
>JAFYOD010000157.1 GCA_017556515.1 Lachnospiraceae bacterium | reverse complement strand
CAGACACATAATCATAATATCCGGTCAACTCGAAAATACGGTAGATTAAACGATGCACGGATAAATATCCGGCTTCTTTTCGCAGTTTTGTGAGCATCTCCCAGAACGCAGCCAACTTTTCATAAATCTCCGGTTCCGGATCTTCCATACTCAGATACATCTGCATCGCTCCGTAAAATCCCACATCCTGTCCACGGTCTGCATTCTTTTTAAATGCAGCCATGACCATAGCTAATTCACGGTTTGTCATTCCAACGATCGGAGATTTCAACACACCAACCAGAGGAATATCCTGCATCGGATTATCGATAAGCGCCAGCATGTTCAGGATCGTTTCCACTTCCACTGCCGTAAAATATCCGGTTCTGGATTCTGCAAATGCCGGGATTCCCTCTGCACTGAGTACACTGAGAAATTCCTCCGCCCAGCCGCTGAGACTTCGCAATAAGATCACGATATCTTTTCTGCGGAGCGGCTCATACTGTCCGCTCTTTCGATTCCAGATTTTCATGCCATTTTCCGGATCAGTCAGTTCACGGATCTTAGCCGCGATCAGTCGAGCCTCTGCCTCTTTCGCTGTATAATCCGCCTGATCATTGTCCATGACCGCCAGAAGTTCATCACCCGTATTTAGCAGATACATTTCTGTCTTTACATCCTGCGCACGTTCCGGTTCCGGATAATCCGCACCTGCATAAAGCGCTGCATCTTCCGTATACTGAATATTTCCCAGTGACTTTGTCATGATCGCATAGAACACATCATTGATGCTTTCCAGTACGCTCGCACGGCTTCGGAAATTTTTATGTAATTCAATCTTCTGGTATGGACTTTCTTCCTTCGAATAGGTCTCATATTTTTTAAGAAACAGTTCAGGTTTTGCCAAGCGGAATTTGTAAATGCTCTGCTTCACATCGCCCACCATGAACACATTCGGAGATCCGAACCGTTCCCTGGAAATGGCTTTGATCAGCTCTTCCTGTACTTCATTACTATCCTGATACTCATCCACAAAAATCTCTTCATAATACTTTGCCAATTCATCTGCAACCGGGCCCGGTTTGTGGTCTTTGGATTTTCCGGTCAAAATCTGCAGTGCAAAATGTTCCAAGTCATTGAAATCTACCAGATTTTTCTCTGCCTTTGCTGCCTGATATCGTTCTGCAAATGCCTCTGCCAGTTCTAATAACATAAGGATCGGCTCTCTGGTCGCCATCATGTCAGAGAATAAATGTTCCAGTTCTGCCGGAACCCAAAGATTCTTCATCTTCTTTACTTCATCCTTCACACGATTTCGAATCGCAGCCGCCAGTTCTTTCTTTTCGGGATCCACCTGTTTTCCACGGACTGCTGCCAGTCGTCCAAACAATGGCGCAGACAAAATCTCATGGACCACATTGTAGGAATCTGCTTTTGCCAGCTGATCCATGACCGATTTATCTTCTGCAAGCATCGGAATGTATGCCTGCGGACCGTCATCCAGCTGCGCCAGCTCCAACGCCTCGCTCAGCTGTTCTGCAAACTCAGT
>JAFYOD010000156.1 GCA_017556515.1 Lachnospiraceae bacterium | reverse complement strand
TGCAGATAATGCTGCCGGAGCTGCAATTTCATACGCAATACTTCCAGTTTTGATATAACTTACTAATGCGATCGCATTTGTCAACACGATCAGAACTTTACCATTTCCGGACGCCACACGTGCATCATAATGCATCAGCATTGTGAATCCAATAATCGCAACCGTACCAACACCTGGTCCAAATAAACTATTATAAAATCCCATGATCAAACCAACGATCAATGCCTGAACGATCGTCTTCTTTGAAATTTCACTTTTCATGATCACATTTCTTGCATCAGTTTTACGAAGGACCATAACAAGAGCGATTAATGGAAGCGCTACTGTAATAGCTTTCTGAATGGTTTCTTCCGGTAAAAGGAAAATAATCTTTGTACCAATATAAGCACCAGTCATTGCTGTAATAGCTGAGATCAATGCTATTTTCAGATCGACCATGTTTTTCTTAAAATATTTCACTGCAGAAACTAAATTGCCTAGCCCTGCCTGCAATTTGTTACAGCCATATGCGGTTCGGATCGGAAGACCAATCATCAAATATGTTGGCAACGCGATCAATCCACCTCCGCCTCCGATGGAATCAATAATTCCAGCTACAAAAAATACAGGAATAATAATTAATAATTTTGTTATGTAGTCCATTTTGTACTGCTCCTTTCACTACATAAATCTAAAATTAACATTCTTAGATATTTTCCAGCTTTCCTTTTAAATAAAGCAGTGCCTGAGTAATCAGACATCCATGGTCTGCCGCAAGATCTTCATTCTCCATAATACGATACTGTTTCTTTTCTAGAAGCTTATGTCCACTGCGTTCAATAGCAACTTTGGCACCAACCTGAATATTTTTTTCTTCATTTACAAGAGTCAGGTTCCAAAGTTCTTTTCTCTGTTCCTGATCGTTCAACACTTGATCCAAACGTACTTTAAACCACAATGCATCCGCTGCATCATCACCCGCCTGAACTGCAAGATCTCCTTCTACCAATGCCAAATAAGACGTTGTGATCACACGCCATCTCGGATCTCGGTCAAAATCACCCCAGGTAGCCATCTGCATCAATGGAAGATTTTTGATTCCTGTTTCTTCTTCCAGTTCTCTTGCTGCACCCTCATCCATATGTTCACGCATTTCAACAAAACCACCCGGAGTCGCCCAAAACCCAATTCCAGGATGATTCGCACGTTTGATCAATAATACTTCCAGTTCCTGATCCCAAGTTTTTAACTCCTCCCGACAACGAACAACAATAATATCCGTTGTATTACTCGGAAGATCAAACTGTCTCGGATCATAACCATCTAAATATTCCTCTAATGTCTGACCTGCTTTATTTCTTTCGCCAGTACCATAGAAACGGCTGATATCTTCTACAAACCTCATGTTATACACCTCACACTATACAGGTTAACTGAAACAAATTTCATTAAAATTATTTTATCACTAATCTATATACATTACAACAAAGAGCATCCCACAAAACGTGAGATGCTCTACTACAGATCCTTTTCAAATAATCCCTATTTATTTTCCCTGGAAATCAGCTTTTCTCTTTTCAATGAATGCACAAACGCCTTCCTTGAAATCTTCAGAAGCGATACACACGCTCTGTGTCGGTACTTCACCTTCTGCAAGATATCTTGCGTAATCTGCATAATTTGCCTCGAAGAACTGTTTCTTTAATGCTCCATAAGCGATCAACGGACCTGCAGTCAGTTTTTTCGCAAGTTTCATTGTCTGCTCTTCCAACTCTTCCTTCGGACATACCTGATATACAAGTCCCCATGCTTTTGCCTCTTCTGCACCAAGCGGACGACCGGTTGCGCAGAGCTCCATTGCTCTTGCCGGACCAATTGTCTTACTAAGTAAGAAAGTACCGCCTGTATCCGGAACAAGTCCGAGATTGATAAAGGCCTGAATGAACTTTGCATTGTCAGCTGCAACAACAAAATCACCTGATAAAGCAAGGTTAGCACCTGCACCGGCTGCAGCACCATTAACAGATGTAATAACCATCTTGCTCATCTTCTTAATATTCAGAGAAACAAGACCTGCTTTTTCAATCAGATCATCCATGTTGATTTCTCCGCCTGCCTGAATATTCTTATAGAAATATCCGATATCTCCACCTGCTGAGAAAGCTTTTCCTGCACTCTTGATTATAACCACTTTTACTTCCGGATTGTTTTCACATTCATCCAGAATACTTAAAAGTTCTTCAACCATCTCCATATCAATGGCATTCAGGTTACTCGGAAAATTCATAGAAATGATACCGATATTATCTTCGATTGTAAATATATTTTTCTTATATTCCATGTTGCTCCTCCTTCAAGTTTCATCGAACATTATTACAGAAAAAGCCGATGTTTGTTTTTCGACACACACCGGCTTTTCTTTATAGATCAAACTTCAAACATTAAATTTTAGAATTGATTAACGTTTGTTGCTCGGGCACCAGATATTCATCTTCTCTGCCTCAGCGATTAATTCATCACGGAAGTCCGGATGAGCGATAGAGATTAATTTCTCTGCACGCTGCCATGTGGATGTACCCTTAAGATTTACGATACCATATTCAGTTACCACGTACTGAGTATTAGCACGTGTACATGTTACAATACCACCCGGTGTTACGAACGGTTTAATTCTGGACTTTAAGCTGCCGTCTTTGTTCTGTACTGTAGAAGAACAGCAGATAAAGCTCTTACCGCCCTTAGAAAGGTATGCACCAAGAACGAAGTCAAGCTGTCCACCTGCACCACTAATATGGCGTGTACCAGCTGTCTCAGAAGCTACCTGACCAAATAAGTCAACCTCAACTGCATTGTTGATGGACATAAAGTTATCTAACTGGGAGATTACGCGAATATCATTTACATAATCAACCGGAGCAGCCATCATTTCCGGATTACCATCGATGAAATCATATAATTTCTTTGTACCGGCTGCAAATGTATAAACCTGACGGCCCTTGTTATGAGATTTGTGAAGACCTGTGATCTTACCTGCGTTGGAAATATCAACGAAAGCATCTACGTACATTTCTGTATGAACACCAAGATCCTTCAGATCACTCTGAGCGATTAAGCTACCAACTGCGTTCGGCATACCACCGATACCAAGCTGTAAGCAGGCTCTGTCCGGAATCTCCGGAACGATTAATTTTGCAACAGCCTCATCGATCTCAGAAATCTTACCAGCACCCATCTCAGCAACCGGCGGATTCTCACCTTCAACGATCATATCAACCTGATCAATGTGAATGCTTACTTCATGACCACCGAAGCAAACCGGCATATTCTGGTTAACTTCTACGATAATTGTATCTGCACACTCACAAGCAGCTGCAAGCTGAGAAGCATTCAGACCAAAGTTAAAGTAACCATGCTTATCCATCGGAGCAACCTGGAACATAAGAACATCCAGATGTTTGATGTTATCACGATAATATCTCGGCATCTCAGAATAACGAAGAACGTTATAATATCCATAGCCTTTATCTACGAGCTTACGCTCAATACCGGATGTATGCCAGGAGTTCCAGTTTAAACGATTAGCAGCATCTGTAACCTGAGTTACTGCCGGAACCCAAAGTGCAATACCTCCGCGGAAGTTTAAGTGTGTTAAATCCGGCTCTGCTTCCATTCTTGCTGCAAGAGCCTTATCAAGTGCAACCGGATGGTTTGCACAGAATCCATAGTCAACCCACTGACCGGATTTTACAACTTTAACAGCCTCTTCAGCTGTAACAAGTTTCTGTTTGTACATTTCCTGATATCCCATATACATACTCCTCTCACCATATTCATAATCATTTTCCGAATAATTTACAATTCTGAAAACATAGAATTACTGTTTTTATTTTAACATATGGACCTGTTATTTTCAACCGAGCATTTACATTTCAAAATATTATTTACACAATTTATCATTAAATCCTTGTAATTATCCACATTCTTAATTCTTATTTTGGGAAATAAAAAAACCGAGAAGCCTTTTTCAAGGTTTCTCGGATTCTTCATGAGACATCGGGGATTCGAACCCCGGACAACTTGATTAAAAGTCAAGTGCTCTACCGACTGAGCTAATATCCCATATAACTTATTCAGTTATAATGCCCAGAGCCGGAATCGAACCAGCGACACATGGATTTTCAGTCCATTGCTCTACCAACTGAGCTATCTGGGCACGTCTTTTACAAGACGAGTTGCGGGGGCAGGATTTGAACCTACGACCTTCGGGTTATGAGCCCGACGAGCTTCCAGACTGCTCCACCCCGCGTTATTATTTACTTTTTACTATTATACTCTATTTTTTCAAGAATATCAATAGTTTTTAATGGGCGGAGGTGGATTCGAACCACCGAAGCAAGTTGCAGCAGATTTACAGTCTGTCCCCTTTGGCCACTCGGGAATCCACCCATATT
>JAFYOD010000018.1 GCA_017556515.1 Lachnospiraceae bacterium | reverse complement strand
TGATCCGTTTAGATGGAGGATATAAAGATGGCATTAAATAAAGAAGATAAATTAAAAGCCCTGGATGCGGCGATCACACAGATTGAGAAAGCTTACGGAAAAGGTTCCGTTATGAAACTTGGAGATTCCAAGGCAAATATGAACATTGAAACCGTTCCGACAGGTTCCTTAAGCCTGGATATTGCCCTTGGTCTCGGCGGCGTTCCGAAGGGACGTATCATTGAGATTTACGGACCAGAGTCCAGTGGTAAGACAACGGTTGCATTACATATGGTAGCAGAAGTTCAGAAACGCGGCGGTATCGCAGGTTTCATTGATGCGGAGCATGCATTAGATCCGGTATATGCGAAGAATATTGGTGTAGATATTGACGATCTCTACATTTCCCAGCCGGACAATGGTGAGCAGGCGTTGGAGATCACAGAGACGATGGTGCGTTCCGGCGCAGTTGACATCGTGATCGTTGACTCCGTTGCAGCTCTTGTTCCGAAGGCGGAGATCGATGGTGATATGGGTGATTCCCATGTGGGTCTTCAGGCTCGTTTGATGTCTCAGGCACTCAGAAAACTGACTGCGGTTATCAGCAGAACAAACTGTATCGTGATCTTTATCAACCAGCTTCGTGAGAAGGTTGGCGTGATGTTCGGAAACCCGGAGACAACAACCGGCGGACGTGCATTAAAGTTCTATTCTTCTGTTCGTTTGGATGTAAGAAGAACCGAGTCCTTAAAGCAGGGTGGCGAGATCGTTGGTAACCACGTACGCGTAAAGGTTGTTAAGAATAAGATCGCTCCGCCATTCAAAGAGGCAGAGTTTGATATTATGTTCGGTAGAGGTATTTCCAAAGAGGGCGATGTTCTCGACCTTGCAGTGAATGCCAACGTAGTAGAGAAGAGTGGTGCCTGGTATGCTTACAAAGGTGCGAAGATCGGACAGGGCCGTGAGAATGCGAAACAGTATCTGATCCAGAACCCGCTGATCAGCGAAGAAATCGAGAATCAGGTAAGAGAGCTTTACGGACTGGATGCACAGCATTTGGCAGCAGAATCTGCACCGACAGTTGCCGAAGACTAAAAGTACAGACTAGAGAATTGAGATATGAAAGTTTGGAGACAGGAAGACTGGGTTGATAATCTTGCGGTTGCAGAACCGGAGGAGCACCCGGCAGAAAACGATGACCCGGATGAGGCAAAAAGAGCCCGGGAAAAAGCAGTCTACTATCTTCAGTTTTCCGGTAAGACAGAACATGAATTACGTAAGAAGCTGGCGGAACAAGAGTTTTCGCCGGCTTCTGTTGACTCAGCCATCGAATTTGTGAAAAGTCGCCGGTATCTGGATGATGAAGATTATGCAAGACGCTTTGTGGAGAGAAACGGAAGAAAAAAGAGCCGGAAACAGATGATTTTTGACTTGAATCAAAAAGGAGTATCAAGAGAGATCATTGACGTGGTATTGGAAGAAATGGAAGTAGATGAGGAATCACAGATTTTAACTTTACTGGAAAAGAAACAGTATTCCGGAGACGATGCGACAAGAGAAGAAAAACAGAGAATTTCCGCGTATCTTGCCAGAAAAGGTTTCTCATATGAAGCGATATCTTCTGCTTTGATTCAATATGCACGGAAAAACTGAAATTGAGGGCATTATACTTGACATAATGTATAAAAACAATTAGAATTGAAGTGTTGTACAATGAAAATTTAATAAAGGAGGTGCTCCTGTGTCACCAATAATGAGTGCGTTAGTAGCAGCAATTATTGTGGCTCCTATTACCTGGCTCCTCGCTGTTGCTTACCGTAAGAAAAGCTATGAAAGCAAGATCGGAAGCGCAGAGGAAAAATCCAGAGAAATAATAGATGAAGCATTGAAGGTCGCAGAGACGAAGAAGAAAGAAGCTCTCCTCGAAGCAAAAGAAGAAAATTTGAAGGCTAAAAATGAGCTGGATAAGGAAATCAAAGAGCGTCGAGCAGAGGTTCAGCGCTATGAGCGCCGCGTTCTCAGTAAGGAAGAAAACCTCGACAAAAAGGCAGATGCGATGGAAAAGAAAGAAGCAAGCCTTGCGTCCAAGGAAGAATCCTTAAGAAAGCGTACTGCTGAAGTGGAAGAGCTTTTTGCTAAAGAGCAGGAAGAACTGGAGAAAATCTCCGGTCTTACTTCTGAACAGGCAAAAGAATATCTTCTTAAGTCAGTAGAAGAAGACGTGAAACACGACACTGCAAAGCTCATCAAAGAACTGGAGAGCAAAGCTAAGGAAGAAGCCGACAAAAAGGCAAAAGAGTATGTGGTAACAGCTATTCAGAGATGTGCTGCAGACCACGTAGCAGAGACAACAGTTTCTGTTGTTCAGCTTCCAAGTGACGAGATGAAAGGTCGTATTATCGGACGTGAAGGCCGTAATATTCGTACCCTCGAGACAATGACAGGCGTAGAGCTTATCATTGACGATACTCCGGAAGCAGTTGTACTGTCTGGATTTGATCCAGTAAGAAGAGAAGTTGCAAGAATCGCTTTGGAGCGTTTGATTGTAGACGGACGTATTCATCCGGCTAGAATCGAAGAGATGGTGGAGAAAGCGCAGAAAGAAGTAGAAAATATGATGCGCGAAGAAGGTGAAGCTGCTTGTCTTGAAGTAGGTATTCACGGTATCCATCCGGAACTTGTCAAGCTGCTTGGCAAGATGAAATTCAGAACCAGCTATGGACAGAATGCATTAAAGCATTCCATCGAAGTTTCCCAGCTGTCCGGTTTACTGGCTTCTGAAATTGGTGTAGATGTCAGAATGGCAAAACGTGCCGGTTTATTACATGACATTGGAAAATCCGTTGACCATGAGATGGAAGGATCCCACATTCAGCTGGGTTCCGAGCTTTGTAAGAAATACAAAGAGTCTGCAACAGTTATTAATGCAGTAGAGTCCCATCATGGCGATGTTGAACCGACAAGTCTTATCTCCTGTATCGTTCAGGCTGCTGATACAATTTCTGCAGCAAGACCGGGTGCAAGAAGAGAGACATTGGAGACATACACAAACCGTCTGAAACAGTTAGAGGATATTACAAACACATTCAAGGGTGTTGATAAGTCCTTCGCGATCCAGGCGGGACGCGAGGTGCGCATTATGGTAGTACCGGAACAGGTTAATGATGACGATATGGTATTACTGGCTAGAGATGTTTCTAAGAGAATCGAGGAAGAACTCGAATATCCGGGCCAGATCAAGATTAACGTGATCCGTGAATCCAGAGTGACCGACTACGCAAAATAATTTATGACAGAAATATCCGGAGGTATATAGGAAGCTATGTACCCCCGGATTTTTTTGAAGGTTTTAGGAGGTATTTAAGATGGCAAAAATTGGTTTTATCGGTATGGGAAATATGGCTGGAGCGATCATGAAGGGAAGTTTAAAAACTTTCGCTCCGGAAGAGATCCTTTTCTTTGATGCAAGTGCAGCTCAGATGGAAAAAGTGACAGCTGAAACAGGTGTTGCTTATGTTTCTTCCAATATCGAATTAGTAAATCAGGTAAAATATATTGTCCTGGCTGTAAAACCGCAGGTTCTTCCGGCGGTTATGGCTGAGATTAAAGATGCAGTGAGAGAGGACCAGGTGGTAATCTCTATCGCGGCAGGTTTTGCGATCGCAGACCTCAGAGAAGGAATTGGTGAACACGCAAGATTTGTACGTGTTATGCCGAATACACCGGCTCTCGTAGGAGAAGGCATGGCAGGTGTTGCTTACGATGCAGAGCTGTTTAATGACGAAGAGAAAGCAATGGTAGAGACATTATTTACATCCATCGGCAAGATGGAACTGGTAAATGAAAATATGATGGACGTAGTAGCAAGTGCAAGCGGATGTTCTCCGGCTTACGTTTACATGTTCATCGAGGCGTTGGCAGACGGTTGTGTAAGAAACGGTCTTCCGCGTAACCTTGCATACAAGATGGTTTCCCAGGCAGTTCTTGGAAGTGCCAAGATGGTTCTGGAGACAGGCATGCATCCGGGAGCTTTAAAAGATATGGTATGCTCTCCGGGCGGAACTACGATTGAGGGTCTTGCTGCTCTTGAGGAGAACAATTTCCGCGGAGCGATCATCAAGGCTTGTGATGCAAACTTCCAGAAAAATAAATTACTGAAATAATAGACCGAAAGGAAACAAAAGATGGAAGCGGTTGTAAGAATTAAAAGAGAGTTGGCATATCAGGGAACAGTTTTAAAGATCTATCGCGACACGGTTATCGCAAACGGGATCGAAGAAGTGTTTGACTATATTCATCACAATGGTGCGGCAGCAGTTCTTCCTGTGACTGCAGACGGAAAGATCATGTTGGTTCGTCAGTACAGAAATGCTCTGGATCGCTTTACATTGGAGCTTCCGGCCGGAAAAGTGGATTCTCCGGAAGAGCCGCGTATCGAGTGTGCGTACCGTGAGTTAGAAGAGGAAACCGGATACCGTACAGACAAGCTGGAGTATTTGATGACAATCAACACAACGGTCGCATTGTGCAATGAAGCGATCGATATTTTCGTTGCAAAGAATCTGATCCCGTCCAAGCAGCATCTGGATGCAGACGAGAGCATCGATGTAGAAATCTGGGAAGTGAAAGATCTTTTGGAACTGATCTACAGTGGCAAGATGACAGATTCCAAGACCATCGCAGCAGTATTGGCGTATGCGCAGCAGGAGGGTATCCGCTAATGCGGAGTCAGATTTCCGAAAAGTCATAGAATGGTTTGATGATTCATATAGTAGAAGGAAAACTATATGAGGACTGGCCATGAATATTTTTAAAAGCAAAGAGGACAGCCTAAAGTTTGGGCTGTCCCTTTTTTTATTGGCGGGAAGTGTGGCAGGAACATGGTTCTGCAATCAGATGACAGAGGAAATGAAGGCAGAGCTCCTGGTTCTCGGATACAGTACTGTATCAAAAAACACGTTGGAGCAATTTGATTGGCAGGATCTG
>JAFYOD010000017.1 GCA_017556515.1 Lachnospiraceae bacterium | reverse complement strand
CACACATCCGGAATTCATTCAGCCGGTATCCAGAAAGAACGAGATGATGAACAACTTCCTTCTTCCGGGATTACAGGACCTTTGCGTTTCCAGAACATCTTTCACATGGGGTATTCCGGTTGATTTCGATCCGAGACACGTAACATACGTATGGCTCGATGCGCTTACAAACTATATCACAGGCGTTGGTTACGACTGCGACGGCAACCATGACGATATGTACAAGAAGTACTGGGCAGCAGATCTTCACCTCATCGGTAAAGATATCATCCGCTTCCATACTATTTACTGGCCGATCTTCTTAATGGCTCTGGATGTTCCGCTTCCGAAGCAGGTATTCGGTCATCCGTGGCTGTTACAGGGCGACGGTAAGATGTCCAAGTCCAAAGGTAACGTTCTTTACGCAGACACACTCGTTGATTTCTTCGGCGTTGATGCAGTTCGTTATTTCGTACTTCATGAGATGCCGTTCGAGAACGATGGCGTGATCACATGGGAGTTAATGGTTGAGCGTATGAACTCTGACCTTGCAAACATCCTTGGAAACCTTGTAAACCGTACAGTTTCCATGACAAATAAATACTTCGGCGGCGTTGTTGAGAACAAGGGCGTTACAGCAGAAGTTGATGAAGACTTAAAGGCAACTGTTCTTGAGGCAGTGCAGAAAACAAGCGAGAAGATGGATAAACTCCGTGTTGCAGATGCGATCACAGAGATCTTCAATATCTTCCGTCGCAGCAACAAGTACATCGATGAGACAACACCGTGGACACTTGCAAAGGACGAAGCAAACAGCGACCGTCTTGCAACTGTTCTTTACAACCTGGTTGAGGCGATCACAATCGGTGCTTCCTTACTTGAGTCCTTCATGCCGGATACATCCGCAAAGATCCTTGCTCAGTTAAATACAACAAAGAGAGCACTTTCCGATATGGATCAGTTCGGTTTATACCCGAATGGCAACAAGGTAGTTGAGAAACCGGAGATCCTCTTCGCACGTCTTGATGTGAAAGAAGTTATGGAGAAGGTTGAGGCTATGAAAGCAGCTGAGGCAGCAGCAAATGCACCGGCTGAGGAAGAAGTAAAAGAGAACGTGGTTGATCTCGAGAAGAAACCGGAGATCACATACGAGGATTTCGAGAAATTACAGTTCCAGATTGGTGAGATCATCAAATGTGAAGAAGTAAAGAAATCCAAAAAACTCCTTTGCTCCCAGGTTAAGATCGGTTCCGAAGTAAGACAGATCGTAAGCGGTATCAAAGCTTGGTATACACCGGAAGAAATGGTTGGCAAGAAGGTTATGGTTGTAACAAACCTGAAACCGGCAAAACTGGCTGGTCTTCTTTCTGAGGGTATGATCCTCTGTGCAGGCGACGACGAAGACAACCTTGCACTGATGGTTCCGGAGAAAGATATGAAACCGGGCTCTGAGGTTTGCTAGTGAGCGGGCGTTTTACGTCTGAACAATTGAAGAAAATAGCGATGGGAACCATGTTCATTGACCACGCGGCTGTTGCGATCGTATACGGCTGTGGTCTGAATACCTGGAGTCCGTTGGCAGCGAATATTGGATTAGCCATGCGCCTGGTTGGGCGGATGGCTTTTCCGCTTTATGCTTTCATGCTGGTTCAGGGATTTATGTGGACGCGTGACTGGAAGAAATATTTATTGCGGGTGGTTTTATTTGCACTCGTATCGGAGATCCCGTTCAACCTGGCTTTATCAAATAAGATCTGGTATTCGAATACACAGAATACGATGATGACTCTGGCTTTGGGACTGGTATGCATGAAGATGCTGGAAGTATTGGAACAAAAGTATAAGGATGAGAAGATCATGAGTCTTGCTTTGGGTGCCTGGGTGGTTGGCGGAGCAATGATCATTGCAACTCTTTTTAAAATTGATGGAGGTGCATTTGGCTTGCTTCTGGTCGTATTGTTTTATCTTTTTCGACATCGACCGGCGGAGCAAGGTGCGGCAGGATGTATTGGTCTGCTTTTGATTTACGGATTCAGTCTCTCAGTCTTATTTGCATGGATTGCAATTTTCTTCATCAGCCGTTACAATGGAGAGAGGGGAAGAAAAATGGGGCTTTTGCCATACATCTTCTACCCGGCTCATTTGCTGGCGGTCTGGCTGGCAGGTTGGCTGATTTCAGGAATTTAGGAGAAAAACATGGAATATATTTTTGATACCCATGCTCATTACGACGATGAGGATTTCGATGAGGATCGTCATGAGTTGCTGGAGAGCATGAAAGACAACGGGATTGGTACCATTGTAAATATCGGTGCCAGTATGAGATCCTGTAAAACAACCCTTGCACTGGCGGAAAAGTATCCGTTTGTGTATGGCTCACTTGGTGTTCATCCAAGTGATTGTGGAAAATTGACGGAAGACGATATCCAGTGGATCAAGACAAATGCGGCTCATGAAAAGATCGTGGCGATCGGAGAGATCGGTCTGGATTATTACTGGGACAATGTGGAACGTGATGTGCAGAAGAAATGGTTCCTTCGTCAGCTGGAGATCGCGAAAGAAACCGGACTCCCGGTTATCATTCATAGTCGTGATGCGGCGCAGGATACTCTGGAGATCATGAAGTCCGAACACAAAGATACAACCGGAGGCGTGATCCACTGCTTTTCCTATGGCGTGGAGATGGCTCGCGAGTATCTGAACATGGATTATTATCTTGGTGTCGGCGGTGTTCTGACATTCAAGAATGGTAAAAAATTAAAAGAGGTTGTGGAATACGCTCCGATGGACAAGCTGGTTCTTGAGACCGATTGTCCGTATCTGGCGCCGGTTCCGTACCGTGGCAAGAGAAACTCTTCTTTGTATCTCCAGCATGTGGTGGAAGCGATGGCTGAGATCAAGGGCATGACACCGGACGAGGTGATCCGTGCAACTGCGGAGAACGCAAAGAAATTATATCGATTATAGGGAGGCAGTATGGCGAGTCTTGGAAATCCGAAGAATACCATAGAAATCATTCAGAAATATGAATTTATGTTCCAGAAAAAGTTTGGTCAGAACTTCCTGATCGATACTCATGTTCTGGAGAAGATCATTTCTTCCGCAGGCGTGTCTAAGGATGACTGTGTACTTGAGATCGGACCGGGTATTGGTACGATGACACAGTATCTTGCAGAGAATGCAAGACAGGTGGTTGCGGTTGAGATCGATAAAAATCTGATCCCGATCCTGGGAGAGACACTGGCTGCGTATGACAATGTAACTGTGATCAATGAAGATATCTTAAAAGTAGATATCAAAGAAATTGCAGAGAAATACAATGACGGAAGACCGATCAAGGTCGTTGCAAACCTTCCGTACTACATCACAACTCCGATCATCATGGGACTGTTTGAGAGCGGAGTTCCGATCGACAACATTACGGTTATGGTTCAGAAAGAAGTAGCAGACCGTATGCAGGAAGGTCCGGGATCCAAAGATTACGGCGCACTGTCCCTCGCGGTACAGTATTATGCAGAGCCGGAGATCGTTGCGATCGTTCCGCCGAACTGCTTTATCCCGCGTCCGAATGTCGGATCTGCGGTAATCCGTCTGACCAGACATAAAGAGATGCCTGTGAAGGTAAACGATGTGGAGCACATGTTCCGTATCATTCGTGCATCTTTCAACCAGAGAAGAAAGACTCTTCAGAACGGTCTGAATAACTCTCCGGAAATTCCGTACACAAAAGAGAAGATCCTGGCAGCCATTGAGCAGATGGGACTTCCGGCAACTGTACGCGGAGAGGCACTTTCCCTGGAGCAGTTTGCACAGCTTTCCGATATCCTTGGCGAGAAATAATAAGGATGACATGACCATGGGATTT
>JAFYOD010000155.1 GCA_017556515.1 Lachnospiraceae bacterium | reverse complement strand
TCCGGATATGGACGCGACCTGATGCAGAGCTTTGGCCTTCCGGTTGAGGCGATCTATTCTATGCCAAACCTTCGTCAGTGGTTCGTAGAATCCACATTGTATCCGTTTATCGGTGGCGATACCGTACGCCGTGATGAATTTGAGGTGGCAGGACTTCAGCCGTCCGTCAATATGATCCTTCCGTATGCGACACCGAAGCTTTCCGGCTGCAGCCGCGAAGCCCTTTACGAATTCTCCGCATGCTGCATCGAAAACTCCAGAGATCTGTTCCGACTGCTGGAGAGCGAGTATCGAAAACAGTTTGCGAAGAACCTGACACTTTCCAGACTGTCCGAGGCAGTTATCTTACCATTGATCCCGGATAAGGGAAGCTGTATGGATTATGACGAAAATCTGTCCGCATCCGTATATCTGGACAACGATCTGGAGATGCTCGGACGAATGAAAGAATTTATGTTATAAAAGGAGAACATCATTATGATTACATTTTATAAAGTAAACGGTCAGATCTGTTTTTCTGACAGAGACGATCTTGATTATGCAAAAATGGAAGAGCCGTGGGGTGCGGAAAAGCTGACATGGTTATTTGAGAGAGAGCCGGGCAGCTGCCGTGCATCCTTTAAGGTGGCTGACAAGAGACTCATGTCTGCTCCGGCAGAAAATGTAAGCTGGTTAAACTCCAATAAACTGGAAGAACTGACACCGATCGAAGGTATTCCGTTCTGGTTAGAGCAGAAGATCGCAGAGGGTAAAGTTCGTGCGGTAAACATGTCTCATCCACAGTTTGAGGAAATTCTTGTGGAAGAGCCGAAAAAAGGTAAAAAACGTGTAAACATCCTTGCTATCGGAGACGTTGGAAGCATGCTGCTGACAGGTCTGCACCTTCTTGGTGGCGATGTGGTAGAATCCATCGGTATCTGTGATCTGGAAGAAAAGGTAACAGCACGCTGGGAGTTTGAGGAAAATCAGATCGCATATCCGTGGGATTACGATGCACTTCCGGAAGTTCACGTGGTTAAACCGGAAGAATTGTTCGATTGTGACGTATTCGTATTTGTAGCGTCCAAAGGAATCCCGCCGGTAGGCAGCGGTATCAAAGATGTTCGTATGTATCAGTTTGAAAATAACTCCAAGATCATTGGCCATTACGCAAAAATGGCTCGTGAGAAGAACTTCAAGGGTCTTTTCTGCGCAGTTTCTGACCCGGTTGATCCGCTTGCAAAGACTGCATTCTTAGAGAGCAACAAAAATGAAAAAGGCGAGTTAGACTACAAGGGACTTCGTCCGGAGCAGATCCAGGGCTTTGGTCTCGGTGTAATGAATGCGAGAGCTGCTTACTATGCAAAGAGAGATCCGCGTTTCACTCAGTTCCTGACAGAAGGCCGTTCCTTCGGACCGCACGGACAGGATCTGGTTGTGGCAGATTCCATTGAAAATTACAACGACGAGATCTCCAAAGAACTGACACAGCTGACAGTAACAGCAAACCTGCATATGCGTGCCATCGGTTATAAACCGTTCGTTGCACCGGCATTTTCTTCCGGAGCGATTTCTATCTTAATGTGTCTCCGTGGTCAGTGGCATTGCGGATCCGTATTTATGGGCGGCGTTTATATGGGCGTTAAGAACCGTTACACAGTAAATGGTCTCGAGACAGAGATCCTTCCGCTTCCGGAAGCACTGTATGAGAGAATTGTATTCGCTGAGGAAAACCTTAAAAAGATCATCTAAATTTCATTTTGAAAGGAAGCGATCCAATGAGTGATAACAAATTGATTGTCATTTATCCGCAGAAACGCGGAAAAGTGGGCAGAGAGAGAATGGATCAGATCCTTGGCGAGGCACTGAAAGAATTTGATGCGGAAATTTACGAGGACATGCGTACATTATGGGATGATCCGCTGGAAACATGTCCGAGTGAATTTTTCCGAAATAAAAAGATTATTTTTGCCATCCCTCTCGGTAAAAACGGTGTCAACCGAGGATACTATGAGGTACTTGCATGGCTGCGTACGGGAAAACAGGTTCTGGAGGGATCCGTTGCAGGATTTTTGATCGATGCAGACAGTGAACTGTTCACGAAGGCAGCAGCGAGAGAACTGGCAGTGGCTGCCAATGAGGCAGGCTGCGCATTCCCGGGCCGTCCGCTGGTCGAAGGCACGGAATCTCTCGATAATTATATTGTTCAGGCAGCAAATATGAATACTGACAAAATGGGCGCATATATTAAAAGTGCGCGCATCCTGGCGGAACAGTTGTTGGAGTTCCGCTGGGAAAAAAGAGAGCATCCGCATCTTTTGGTACTTCATGCATCCAACCATAAAACATCCAATACCATGCAGATCTGGAACGAAGTCCGTGCGAAGATCGAAGATCAAGTGGAGATTCGAGAGATCAACCTGAGAAACGGTACTTTGGAAGACTGTGCAGGCTGTCCGTTTAAGATGTGTCTGCATTTTGGTGAGCGTGGACAGTGCTTTTACGGCGGAGCGATCCAGGATGAGGTATATCCGGGTGTAAAATGGGCCGACGGTATCTTGATGCTCTGTCCGAACTACAACGATGCTCTTTCTGCCAACATGACTGCGTTCATCAACCGTCTGACAGCCCTGTTCCGAACACAGAGATTTTATGATAAGGCTATGTTTGCGATCATTGTTTCGGGTTACTCCGGAAGTGATCTGATCGCAGGTCAGCTGGTAACGGCATTAAATATGAACAAAACATTTTATATGCCGGGAAATTTCTGCATGATGGAAACAGGTAATGCTCCGGGTTCCGCGATGCAGTCTGAAGGGATCCATGAACGTATAAATAGTTTTGCAAATCGGATAATCTCCACTTTAAAGCGCTAAATTGTTAATTTTATAAATAAAAGTCAGCAATAAAGTTAAAAAAATAATGAAATGTCTGAATTGTTTATCTTGCAATCGATTTAGCATTGTAGTATAATGACGTTGTATCCGGAAAAAAACAATTTTTCCAGAAGTATATTCAAGGAGGAAAGTATTATGAAGAAGAATATTTCCAGATTAACAGCAGCAGCTCTTGGCGCAGCAATGTTATTAACAGCATGTGGCGGCGGCAGCACAGCAGCTACAACAGCAGCACCGAAGGCAGATGCTCCGGCAGCAACAGAGGCAGCGGCAGCAGCTCCGAGCGGCGACGTAGCAAAATTAACAATGGGTACAGGTGGTACAACAGGTACATACTATGCATTCGGCGGCGTTATCGCTAACGTTATCAACGGCAAAGACGTTGGTATCAACATCAACGTACAGTCCACAGGTGCTTCCAAAGCAAACATCTACCTTGTAAACGACGGTGAGGCTGACCT
>JAFYOD010000154.1 GCA_017556515.1 Lachnospiraceae bacterium | reverse complement strand
GATCCCGGCAATTCAGGAATCGTTACAAAATCTGAATATTGACTGGGAGTCAACGATCCGTAAAGCATTGGAAGTAGTGGCTGTGGGTGCAGGAGGGCTGTTTAGTTCTGTCGTAACTGTGATCGGAAGTCTGTTTGGAACGATGGCGCAGTTTATCATTGGCACCATTTTTGCAATTTATATTTTAAGTTCAAAAGAAACATTGGCTGAAAAGACTGACAATCTCATGAAAGCTTATATGAAACCAACGACCAGAGAAAAGATCCTTTATGTAGCCGGAACGGTGCATGAAACCTTCTCTGCATTTATTGTAGGTCAGTGTATGGAGGCTGTGATCATCGGATCCCTGTGTGCAGTCGGTATGATGGTATTGAAGATGCCGTATGCAGTTATGACCGGAACTGTGGTTGGTGTTACTGCATTGATCCCGGTGGTGGGTGCATATATCGGAGCAATTATCGGAGCTTTTATGGTCTTTACAGTTAATCCGATGCAGGCAGTAATTTTTATCGTATTTTTACTGATCTTGCAGCAGCTGGAAGGTAACCTGATCTATCCGAAGGTGGTCGGTTCTTCCATAGGTCTTCCTGGCATGTGGGTGCTGGCTGCAGTAACCATCGGCGGAGGCGTGTTTGGAATCGGAGGTATGCTTCTCGGAGTTCCGTTGACAGCGTCCTTGTATAAACTGCTGGAAGCAGATGTGGAAAAGCGGATTAAAACAAAGAAGTAGATAATACACATATAATAATAGAAGAAAATAATATTCATTTATCGAATATTTTGTGAGGGAAACATGGAGAAAAAGAAGGAAGAAATGAGGGCAGAGAAGAAACATTTTCCGGTTGCGGGTGTGGCAGCAGCTGTCATCATTCTGACAGCAGGGGGCGGCTTTGGTTTTTACGCATCAAAAGCTGCAGCATATAACGATGCCTTCTTACCAAATACAACGATCAATGGCATGGACGTGTCCGGAAAGGATATCGAAGATGTCAAAGCAATGATCGAAGAAGAGATTTCCGGTTACGAGATTGCGATTTTGGATCGTACAGGAGCTGGAGAAACGATTAAAAAAGACGAGATTGGGCTCCATTCTGTATTTGATGGAAGCCTGGAACAGATCATCGCAGCTCAGGAACCGTGGAAGTGGATCACGGCACTCTGGACACCGGCATCTTACGAACTGGATACGATGCTGATCTACGATGAGTCAATGTTCGCAGAGCGAGTTCGTGCACTCGCCTGTATGAAGCCGGAGCATATGGTGGCGCCACAGGATGCGTACTTGACCGGATATCAGAGTGCAACTGCCAGCTACGAGATCGTGGAAGCAGATGAGGGAACCGAATTGATAGAGTCCTTGGTATGCAAAGCGATCGCAAATGCAGTGATGACACTTTCTGAAGATGTGGATCTGGACGCTGCAGGCTGCTATACAAAACCGGAAAAATTTGCAGATGATCCGGAATTAGTTACATTGGCCAACGAACTGAACCGATATGTAGGTGCAGCGGTCAATCATTCATTCGGAGACACAAAAGAAGTTTTAAATGGAGATACGATCCATAAATGGCTGACCATTGATGGAACAAGCGTATCTCTGGATGAAAGTCAGGTTACAAAGTATGTGCGTGCTCTGGCGAAGAAATATAATACTGCATATGGTTCCAGAAAGATGAAGACATCTTACGGAGGTACTGTAACGGTTCCGGCAGGACCTTATGGATGGAGAATGAATGAAGCAAAAGAGGCGGAGAAGATTCTCGAGGTGATCCGATCCGGAAATCAGGTTACCAGAGAACCGGAATGGCTTCAAAGAGCGGCTGTTCACGGCGAATTTGACTATGGAGATACATATGTAGAGGTTAATCTGACTGCTCAGCATCTGTTTTTCTACAAAGATGGGGAACTGATCATTGAGTCTGATTTTGTTTCCGGCAAATCATCTAAAGGCTGGGACACTCCGGCAGGAGCTTATCCGCTGACCTATAAACAGAGAAATGCGACCTTGCGCGGCGAGGATTATGAGACACCGGTATCTTACTGGATGCCGTTTAATGGGAATATTGGTCTTCATGATGCAGACTGGAGAGATAGTTTTGGCGGAACGATCTATAAAAATAACGGTTCCCACGGCTGTTTGAATCTGCCGCCGAAGACTGCCCAGATCATCTATGAGCACATCTCTGCAGGTGATCCGGTCCTGTGCTATCATTTAGAAGGAACCGAGTCAAAAGCGACGACAAAACCGATTGAGACGAAGCCGGCAGAGACGAAACCTGCTACAACAAAGCCGGCCGAGACGAAGCCGGCAGAAACGAAACCTGCTGAGACCAAACCGGCAGAAACAACAGTTCCGGAAACTTCCCCGGCGATCGAGCCGACAGAAGCTGCGACACAGGCGCCAAGTGAGCCGCAGATCCCGGAGGGTGCGACAGAACCGTCAACATCTGCATCTGTTCCGCAGGGAGCGATCGCAGAGACGAAGCCGGCAGCCCCGGATGGTCCTGGTGTAAGTGGTCCGGGAGCAGCAGAGCCGGACTATTCTGCAGGTCCGGGAGCCACAGTCGGAAGTCCGGAAAATACCAATTTTGGTCCCGGATCACCAAGCTCTATATAGACTTTCTGTGTTAAAAAAGTGAAACGGAAAGTACCAAAATTAATACAAAAATCTTTGAAAAATCAAAGAAAATATAGTTTACATTTGCAGAAGTTTGTGCTATACTTTCTTACTGTGTGGCGCCGACACTCGGTTCACGGAGTTTTTCCAACCGGGACTTAGTGATCGGTCAGATAAAATAATTATTATATTATAAGGAGGAAATCAAGATGATTTCTAAGGAAAAGAAAGCAGCTATTATCGCTGAATACGGCAGAAAAGAAGGAGATACAGGTTCTCCGGAAGTACAGATCGCTATTCTTACAGCTAGAATTGCTGAGCTCACAGAGCACTTAAAAGTAAACCAGAAGGATCACCACAGCAGACGTGGTCTTCTTATGATGGTAGGTCAGAGACGTGGTCTCCTTGCATACCTTAAGAAAACAGACCTTGAAGGTTACCGTGCTCTTATCGAGAAGTTAGGTATCAGAAAGTAATTAAAAACTTAAGGG
>JAFYOD010000153.1 GCA_017556515.1 Lachnospiraceae bacterium | reverse complement strand
GTTACCCCAGTCACCCCAGTTTGTATTAAGGATACCGAGAGCATGATATTTATGAGCATATTCTGCCATCTTGGAAATGTTCTGCTCTTCCACCGACACATGCTCACAGAGTCTTCTCCATGTTCCTGTTCCCGGACAGATGATCTGCTTTCTGCCGAGCTCGCTGAACTTTCTCACCTTCTCTTCCGGCGGATTCGGCTCATAATCCCAGTTTAGGAAAACAATATCCTCAGGAATATCATTGATACACTCCGGATGCTCCACCAGAACATCCGCCCACATCATAACCTTTTTGCCTTTGGACTCTACATATTCAATGATCATCTTTGTAAAGTCTACATACATCTTTCCTGCTTCCACTTCACTGCCCAGCATGTTCAGATCAAAAGTCTCGTCACAGCAGATGTTAAATGTTTCTGATGTAAATGCCGGAACAAACTGGTCGATCAGGCTCTTCACCACTTCTTCACTTTCCGGCATCAGCGGATTCAAAGTATGATGCGCCATTCTCTCATGCCAGCGGTTCTCGCACGGAACGAAATCTTTCCAGGCACGTAAATGTTTGTACTCATCCAGTTCCAGCATCTCATACAAGTGACCAAAGGTCGATAAAGACGGGATAAAATCAATGAAACGCTCTTTGCAATATTCATCCAGTTCCTGCATTTCTTCTTTTGTAAAATATCCCAGTTCCTCATTCAGAGCTTTGCACTCTTTGAACTCGTATACATGCTCCACATACAACTGAAGAGAATTCAACTTATAATATGCCATCTGATCGATGAACTGCTTCATGGTTTCCACCGTCGGAACTTTACCGCGGGTAATATCATGATAGAATCCGCGATGCTCGAAATCCGGTTTATCCTGGATCTCCAAATATGGGATCTGACCGTTTGCAAAAATCTGCTTTAACGTCTGGATCGCATAGAAAGCACCTGCCTCACTTCCGGCGATAATACAGATTCCTGCTTCGTTGATCTTCAGTTTATACTCTTCCAATGCACCTTCACCAAGATGGATTTCCAGCGGAATGCCATTCTCTGAAGATTCCAGATCATTGATCGCGATCAGAAGTCTTTCATCGACTTCTTTTGTCTTTAATGCAACAGCTGTACGGTCCCAATTTCCTTCATACAAATTCAATTGTTTCACAGCCGGAATTAATTTCAACATAGTCACACCCTCCCTTCCTCCATCATACCAAAATCCCGTCCATTTGTACAGAAAAAGCCGAGGCATCTGTAAAGGAGCCTCGGCTAAAAATCTTATTTTACATCTCTGCGTAATATTTACACATATCTTTCATCATCTTCACGAAAAGTGGCTGATCAACCTTCATACCAACCCAGCAGTTCGGTTCTTTTCCGCTCTCTCTCTTAAGATCGATCACAGTTTCACCAACATTCTCTACTTCTCTGTCTTCTACGTAAACATAGAATTTTTCAAACTTTACAACATCCTCGTTCATGTCAGCAGCGATCGCAAGTGCATCGTGGATCACGTTGTTATCCTGTCCACGCTCGAAGCTGTTCTCTTTGGAGAATTTTGTCAGCTTGTTAAGGTAATCGGACTGTTTGTTCTTACCGGAAGCAGTGATCTCTAACATCTCATCGAAATCTTTTACTTCTACTGCTGCTGCGTGTGTTGCATTCAGACCTACCATGTAAACTTCCAGTTTTTCAAATACTTCTTTTGCAGCTGTCGGATCAACCCAGATGTTAAACTCCGCTGTTTCGCTTGTAGCAGTTACGTT
>JAFYOD010000152.1 GCA_017556515.1 Lachnospiraceae bacterium | reverse complement strand
TTGCTGTATGATCCATATGGAACAGCTTGTGTTCCTTACGGAAACGGATGAATTCTCTTACTACCTGGAACAACTCAGAATTTTCCTCCAGCTGATTCCAGTCCAGCCAGCTGATCTCATTATCCTGACAATATGCGTTGTTGTTTCCATACTGGGTATTTCCGAACTCATCACCAGCCATGATCAGCGGTGTACCCTGGCTAAGGAGCAACATCAAGAATGCATTGTACAGCTGCTGCTTTCTCAGTTTATTTACCTTCTCATTATCTGTCGGTCCTTCGATACCACAGTTCCAAGATGCATTATAGTTGGTACCATCATGATTGTCTTCACCATTGGCCTCATTGTGCTTCTCATCATAGGTAACCATGTCCATCATGGTAAATCCGTTGGTGTTGGCCATAAAGTTGATCACTGCATGGTCAGTCGGATTTTTCATCGTCCAAGCCATCAGATTTTCTACCATGCCCTGATCGCCTCGCAGGATGCGACGCATATCCATTTGGAATTTGTCATTGTATTCCGCCAGACGTTTTGCGCGCACGCTCACATCCGGATTACCTGCTCCAGTCTGTTTCTTTGTATTCTTCGCCAGTACTCCGCTCCAGTCATCTGCAAACAATTTCAGATCTTTCAAAAACGGATCCGCTGCAATGGCTTCTTTCGGAACCACTCCGGAAAGTTTAAATCCGTCTACATGGTACTCTTCTGTCCAGTATCTCAGAACGTCTAATACCTGCGGGATACTCTCTTCTCCGCTAAAATACATTTCCGGAATACATTCCAGTCCTGCATCGTGCAGTTCTTTGACCATGATCTTGAACTCGATCTCTACCGGCATAAATCCGGTTCCGTATGCTGCCTTCGGTACATAGCGGAAGGTCGGTCCGTATCCCCAGTAATTCAGCTTTCCGTTTGCCTTCAGCTTCGGATTTCCGCCCGGTGTTTCCGCCGGAACCAAATCTTTCATAACCTCATCGAACTCTGCGACCGGCATCAGTTCCAGGCTGGTCACACCCAGGCTCTTAAAGTATGGGATCATTTCTACAACACCCGCAAACGTTCCTTTATTTCGAACGTGGGAAGACGGATGCTTGGTCAGGCCACGGACATGGAAGCGATACAGGATCGTATCCGCATACGGAATGGACGGTTTCTTATCAGTATCCCAGTTGAAAGTCGGATCTGTGACACGAGCACGGACGGATGGCCATTCCCCTGTCACTTCTTCAACACTTCCCCAAACCTTTCGGCCGGTCACGGCTTTGGCATACGGATCCACAAACCATGTGCCATCAGCCACAAAGCCATACTCCAGACCTTTGAAATCATAACCCGGAAGGCTCATGGTCCATACATCGCCGATTCGATCTTCCGGCTGAAATTCAAACTGTTCAAAACTTTCCTTTTCTCCTGCCTTGAACAGCAAAAGGGAGACTTTCTCCGCCTCTGCCTGTACCAGGATCTCGGCTCCGCTCTCTGTGATCGTCACGCCAAGCGGATACATCATATTCGTTCTCTTTGCCATAGTATGTTCCCCCCATTACTATTTCCGGCATGTTTGAGCCCGGTTTCGTTTATTTATTCTGCGCTGCAATCTGTTCTGCCAGATCATTTAAGTACATCCAGCGCTCCATCTTTTCTTCCAGTTTTGCTTCTGTTTCTTCTTTTGCTGCCATCAGCTCACGGAGTTTTCCGTAGTTGGTTGCAGCTGCTGCGATCTGAGTATCCAGATCTGCAATCTTTTCCTCCAGCGCTGCCATATCATCTTCGATGGTATCCCACTCGCGCTGTTCCATGTAGGTAAATTTCAGTTTTTTCTCACGCGGTTTCTCAGTCTTCTTTGCCGGTTCCGCCGCTGCACTCTCGGATTTTCCGCCTTTCGCTCCACTGCCAGCCGCTTCACCAAGCATTGCCTGCTCCGCTTCTTTTTTCATCTGGTAATCTGTAAATCCACCTTCGTACTGACGGATCACACCATTCCCCTCGAATGCAAAGATCCTGCGAACCACACGATCCAGGAAGTAACGGTCATGAGAAACTGTGATCACGATACCCTGGAAACTGTCCAGATAATCCTCCAAGATCATCAAGGTTTTAATATCCAAATCGTTGGTCGGCTCATCCAGGATCAGGACGTTCGGAGCTTCCATCAGGATCTTCAAAAGATACAGTCTGCGTCTCTCACCACCAGACAGTTTTCCGATCACGGTATACTGAACGGACGGCGGGAAGAGGAAACGCTCCAGCATCTGAGATGCACTGATGCTTCCGTCTTTCGTCTGCACATACTCTGCAACATTTTTGATATAATCTATGACTTTCAGACTGGTATCCATGTCCTCATTCTCCTGAGAGAAGTAGCCCATTTTTACTGTCTGTCCAATCTCGATGGTTCCGGAATCCTGTTTCTCCCATCCGGCAATGATCTTCATCAATGTGGATTTACCGCTTCCGTTCGGTCCGATATATCCGATACGGTCATTTTTCAGGAAGAAATACGTATAATCCTTGATCAGAACTTTCTCTCCATAAGCCTTGCAGAGGTCAGAAATCTCTACGGTTGTACGGCCGAGACGGCTGGAAACGGATTCCATTTCCACGGAAAGTTCCTCTGTCGGCCCCTTCTGATTCTTCAGATCCTCATATCTCTGAAGACGTCCCTTCTGCTTGGTTGTTCTCGCTCTCGCACCACGTTTTACCCACTCCAGCTCTACGCGCAGGATAGACTGACGTTTTCTCTCGGACGCACGTTCCATGTCCATACGCTCCGCCTTTAGTTCCAGGAATCCTTCGTAGTTTGCCTGGTAGCGGTAAAGCTTTCCATTGTCCAGCTCGACAATGCAGTTGGTCACGCTGTCCAGGAAATAACGGTCATGAGTAATCATCAGCAATGCGCCGCGGAATTTCTTCAGATATTCCTCCAGCCACTCTGCCATCTCACTGTCCAGATGGTTGGTCGGCTCATCCAGGATCAGCAGATCCGCTGTAGAAAGAAGCACGGATGCCAATGCCACTCGCTTCTTCTGACCGCCGGACAGATGGTCCACCACCTCGTTGTGGTTTGTAATTCCAAGTTTATTGAGCATGGATTTTGCCTGGCTCTCAAAATCCCAGACATGGTCATGTCCATTATTTTCACGGATGATGCTCTCTAATACAGTCTCTCCTTTTTCGAAGACCGGATTCTGAGAGAGGTAGCGGATAGCCAGATTGCGGCCGCGGACAATAGTTCCTGCGTCCGGCTCTTCCAGACCTGCCACTAATTTTAATAAGGTAGACTTTCCTGTACCATTGACACCGATGAGACC
>JAFYOD010000151.1 GCA_017556515.1 Lachnospiraceae bacterium | reverse complement strand
TGATTTCTTTATGCCGGTCATGGACGGCGTTGAATTTGTCAAGGAACTCCGCGCTGTCAATGATAAAGTGAAATGCATTATGATCTCCCAGGTATCCTCAAAAGATCTGATCAGCAAGGCTTACAATGCCGGCATTGATTTTTTCATCAACAAACCGATCAATCTGATCGAGGTCAGATCGGTACTAAAAAATGTAGAGAAACAGCTTGAAAATGAACGGACACTGGATAATATCCGTAAGATGTTCATGTCTGAGATCAACCAGATGACATCTCCTGTAGAAAAACAGGATTCCTACGGAAGAAAACTGAAATACATCCTAAACCGTGTCGGAATGTCCGGAGAAAAAGGATGCCCGGATATCATTAAGATCTGCGAGTATCTTCATGAAAATCAAATCCCCGTATCTCAGCTAAGCGTCGCTCAAATGTGCGAGAAAGTCAGTGATTCACCAAAGAACATGGAGCAGAGAATCCGCCGCGCCATTGCAGCAGGAATGTCTAATGTGGCACATATGGGCATTGAAGATTTCATGAATGAAACTTTTACTACATATTCCGGTACTCTCTTTTCTTTTGAAGACGTGAAAGCAGAGATGGATTTTGTACGCGGAAAGAAAAATTACGGCGGTAAAGTCAGCATTAAAAAATTCATTGACGGACTGATGCTGGAAGCCGACCGCCAAAATTAGTCCTAAAAAAGCCACAAAAAGTGGCTTTTTTATTTTTTTAACTTTTTCATGAGGTTTTTTGAGGTTTTTTGAAGGGAGTTTTTATAGTATAGACATGACTTGTTTATTCCTGATAGGGCCCACAACAGAGACGCGACTGGCACTGCGAAATAGGTTTAAGTAGTGAAGGAAGAAGGCAATAGCACTATTGGATGTTTTATTAAACGCTTCGCAGGTGCCACTCTGTTGGGCCGATTTTCGATATTAATTCTTTTGTCCCCCCTTGTAGCTCAACTCCTATAAATGCAAAAAAGGAATCCGGATTTCTTTGATTTCCGGATTTTCTTTTTTGCAAATCTGTGTTAAAATCCTTGAGAATACAATCCCGAATATTTTTGTAATGGAGAATTGAATATGAAACAAAAGATGATTGCTTTTTTCAAATCAGAGTTTGTGCTCTGCATTGCGGCTTTCTGCGCGGTCATTTCGATGTTTTTTGTGCCGCCGTCCGCTGCCTACCTGGAGTATATTGATCTTCGCACGCTCTGCCTGCTGTTCTGTCTGATGGCACTGGTGGCAGGTTTCGGAAAGTGTAATGTGTTCCGCTTATTGGCCCAGACATTGCTTTCCATGCAGAAAAACACTCGTGGACTCTCCGTAGTCCTGATCCTGCTTCCGTTTTTCAGCTCTATGCTGATCACCAATGACGTAGCATTGATCACATTCGTACCATTTACACTCTTGGTACTTTCCATGTGCGGACACATGGAGTCTGCTCCGGTCCTGATCGTATATCAGACCATCGCAGCAAACCTTGGAAGTATGGCAACTCCGTTCGGAAACCCGCAGAACCTGTTTCTGTATGCCAACTATGAGCTCTCCGCCGGAGATTTCTTCGGAACTGTTGTTCCGATCGCTGCTGTGAGTTTCGTATGCCTGTTCCTCTGTGGAATGACTCGCAAGAGTGAAGCGGTAACGGTAACCTTTACAGAAAAAGTCGAACTGGCTCATCCGAAGCTTTGCCTTCTGTTCGCTGCACTTTTCATACTGACACTGCTCTCCGTATTCCATGTGGTACATTATGCAGTGGTAACTGTGATCGTTGCAGTTCTGTTATTTGTATTTTCGAAAGACCTGCTGGGTGAAGTAGACTATATGCTCCTGATCACATTTGTATGCTTCTTTGTATTTGCAGGAAACATTGGTGTGATCCCGGCTGTAAACGAAGCTCTCTCTTCTGTTATGGAAAAGAATGCCCTGATCACGTCTATTCTTGCCAGCCAGGTTATCAGTAACGTTCCGGCAGCCGTTCTTCTTTCCGGCTTCACAGAAAACTGGCAGGCGCTGTTGGCAGGAACCAATATTGGAGGACTTGGTACACCGATTGCCTCCATGGCAAGCCTGATCTCCCTAAAACTTTATATGAAATCAGAAGGTGCAAAGTCCGGATTTTATATGATGTTCTTTACGATCACCAATGTGATCGGGCTTGTGCTCCTGACAGGATTCTATCTTGTATTTTAACGAATTCTCTAAGTCCTTCGGTTCTTTCCGAAGGACTTTTTTACTTGCAAAACCCTATTTGAAATGTTATAATGTTCAATAATCAATAATATATTTAGTTTTTGAACAGATATAGAAAGAAGGTTCCTATGAGTAACAAAACTTCTGAATCTTTAAAACATAAAATTGATTGGACCACGGTTGTTGTTCCGTTTGCATTGATCGCATTTTTATGTGCCGGCTTTATCCTGGCTCCGGATCAGTCTTCGAATATGATCGCAAAGATCCGATTCTTTCTTGGAGATACGCTCGGTCTTTATTATCTGATCATTGGTCTGGGCATTTTCGCACTTTCCATTTATCTGGCATTTTCCAAGTATGGTTCCATCCGTCTTGGCCGCGCAGATGAAAAACCCAAATACTCAGACTTCACTTGGGCCAGCATGATGTTTACTGCAGGTCTTGCAGCTGACATCTTATTCTACTCCTTCTGTGAGTGGATCTTATATGCAAATGATCCGCACCTGACCAATCTTGGTTCTATGCAGATCTGGTCCAGCACCTATCCGCTATTCCACTGGGGTCCGATCCCGTGGAGCTTTTATCTGGTCCTGGCTGTCGCATTCGGTTTTATGATCCACGTGCGCGGCTGTCATAAACAGAAATATTCGGAAGCATGTCGTCCGCTTTTAGGAGATAAGGTGGATGGACTTCCGGGCAAATGCATTGATCTACTGGCACTGTTTGCGTTACTTGCCGGAACGGCTACCACTTTTGCTCTGGCAACCCCTTTGATGGCACAGGTATTTTCCAACCTGCTTGGAATTGAAAGTTCCAAATGGCTCACCATCGCGATCCTGATCGTAACTTGTATCGTATATACATACGCACTGGTTCACGGTATGAAAGGCATTTCCGCCCTTTCTGCGTCCTGTATGTATCTCTTCTTCGCATTATTAGCTTACGTGTTATTCTTTGGCGGAGAAACAAGATACATCATTGAAACAGGCTTTGCAGCCATCGGAAATCTTGCTCAGAACTTTTTCAGCATGGCAACCTATACGGACCCGATGCGAGAGACTTCTTTCCCGCAGAACTGGACCATCTTCTACTGGGCATACTGGATGGTATGGTGTGTGGCATCTCCGTTCTTTATCGGCTCCATCTCACGTGGCCGTACAGTTAAACAAACAATTCTGGGCGGATATATTTACAGCCTTGGCGGAACTTTTTTAAGCTTCATCATCCTTGGCAACTTTAGTCTGGGACTTCAGATGCACGGAAAGCTTGATGTCATGGCAATCTATACTGCAACCGGAGATCTTTACACAACAATCCTCTCCATTGTGCAGACCCTTCCGCTGGCACCAATGGTCCTGATCCTTTTGGTTGCAGCCATGATCGCATTCTATGCGACCAGCTTTGATTCCATCGCACTGGTTGCTTCCGCTTATACCTACAAGCAGCTCACAGGCGACGAAGATCCACATACTTATGTAAAAATGTTCTGGTCGATCATGCTGATCCTTCTTCCGATCGCACTGACATTTTCGGATAGCTCGATGACAAATCTGCAGAGCGTTTCGATCATCGCAGCGTTCCCGATCGGACTCGTGATCCTGCTGATCATTGCAAGCTTCCTGAAAGATGCAAACGAGCATTTAAAAACCATGAAATAATACTTATCAGTACAAACATAAAAGAGCATACTTGGGAATCTCAAACTCCCAAATATGCTCTTTCTTTTATTCGAACTACGCTGTTTTTTTATTCTCTGCCAGACTTTTCAGATTCTTAAATAGGCTCTTCGCAGTCTTGCGTTCCGGTTCTTCATCTTTTTTTCCGCCATAACGAACATCACGGTAAAGCTTCGTAAGCTCATCTACAGATTCCTCATCGCCCCAGTTCTCTACAGCGATCGTGCGCATCATTTCCGTCGTCACCATGTCGCACTCCGGTTCAAGTCCATGCTTTCTGCATAATGCCAAAAACTTGCGGTAGTAATAACGCACATTCTTCTCATCAAAGAGAGACGGTTTCTTCAGAATATGACGTTCCTCCGCTGCGATCGTGCTCTTCTTTACAGTACCCTGAATCTTTCGGTCGCGACCGCTTCCGGCCACAGAAAGCTTCTTGTATAAGAAATAGAAAATGATCGCAAAAATGAGAACAACAACTGCAATGCCTGCGATCTTTGCCCAAAGCGGAGTCTCTGCCAGTGCTTCATTTCCTGTCAGCTGCAGGAAGTCCTGACCGGTTCTATTGTCCACTTCCACTTCATATTCCGCAAATTCAACATTAGAAAATATCGCTGCGATAAACGGTTCCAGGAACATGAGGATCGCTTGAAACACGTTTAAAAAGACCATCAGCACAGGAAGCACCAGCGTCATATAAAAGCTGCCTAATAGCTTCCAGGCAAGACTTTTCATCGCCTCGGAAGAAAAGATCGCAGCAGTTCCTACGATCAGGAACAATTCAACACCGTTGGCTCCCCAGAATTTACGTTTCTCCTGGCTTCCGCCAACCAGACGTCCTGCACGTAAAAACAGAATCGCGACCACTGCAAAGATCGCAACAAACGGAGCACTGTTTTTCTGCCATCCTGCAAAACCTTGGATGACCAACTCGTAAATCTGGATCACAGCCAAAGCCTTTGCTTCGGTTAATGCGATATCCTGAATACGGCCTTCCAGATCTTTTTTCTTCCAGTTCATCACGATCCAGCCAAGCCAAACGATCAATACTGCAAGCAGTCCAATGCGGATTACCGGATTATCTCCGGAAATCAACGGGTTGAAAATCGCCATAAAGAATGACGCGTCCAATAACAGACGTAATACTAACACATCCATCCTTTACTCCTCCAATCCGTCAAATAATTTCCGCTCTTTTTTGTTGGCTTCCTGTTCGACACGTTTCATTTCCTCGTCGCCCATCACTTCTTCCGCACTGATCACCAGCACACTTCTGCCGGTTCGCTCTGAAAGACCTGCCACCAGTTCATCCAGACGTGCTGTACGCTCCGGAGTTACAACCACAAAACTATTGCCGCCACGGGCACCCTTTAATACACGTAAGAAGAATGTATCCAATGGTTCTGACACATCGTATGTCATACGTCCGAGACCTTCCAGTACCGTCTCCAGGTGCGTTGCTCCGAGACCTTCCTCGACACGTTTCCAGTTACCCATCGCACCTGCGATCGTTCCATTGGTATAAAAATCATAAGAAATCTTTTTCTGTTCCAGTTCTTCACAAAGGCTGCGCACCATGGAGTAGGTCTGCTCCAGAAGCATAGATACATATTTTCCTTTGCTGCACTCGGTATTCAGAAGTACGGTACAAGACAGATCCGCTACCGGTTCCTGCTGCTTGACCAAAAGGCGATTGTGTCTCGCACTCTGCGTCCAGCTGATAGAACGGAACGGCTCACGTCCCGTATATTCACGGAATCCGATGGTCAGCACCGGATCCTCAAATAAACTGTTTCGAACTGCGTAATCGCCCAGATATCCGCCCAACAATAAGGAAATCTCTCCGTGCGGATATGCTTTCGGTTTTACGACGATCTCTGCCATCTCAGGATAATTTTCCATGGAAGTCTGAACGCCCAGGAAATCTCCGCATTCCACCGATGTTCCACGGAAGAAATAACGTCCACGCTCCGGAAGTTTTACATCACGAACCAGTTCGGTCTTCTGACGGCCTGCCAGATAGAGTACACTTCGAAGACCCATGATCCCCTTCTTCTCTACCTCTTTATCTGTTTCCGTAAAACGAAGACCTCTCGGGACCAGTTCCATAATACGAAGGTAAGGAACCATCATCCACTTATCATTCTTCACAGTCATGGTCCAGGTAAACGGTTCATCCGGCTCCACAAGCATCTTATCCAGCGATGTTTTGAACGAAACAAGATCCAGTCCGTGCAACATGGAGTATTTCTCTACCCAGTACAGGACTACCGCCAAAACTATCAAAAATAAAATCATATTGTTTCTCCAATTAGTTCTCCATCGGAACCGGGATGGTCTCGATCATACGATTTAAATACAGTTTCGCATCAGCAAAGCTCTCAGCACCCTTAGAAATGATACGGTGGCTTAACACATACGGTGCAACTGCCAGGATATCTTCCGGGATCACATAATCTCTGCCTTCTAATGCTGCTTTCGCCTGGGATGCCTTGTAAAGCGCAATAGCACCACGAGTGGAAACGCCTGTTACAAAACGGCTCTCTGTTCTTGTCTTTTCAATGATATCCATCATATAGCTGAGAACATCCTTATGTACACGCACTTGCGGAAACTGAGCCTTCATATCTCTGATCTCTTCTACTGTAAGGACCGGAGCTAAAGTCTTCAGTAAATCTGCGGAAGACGGTCTGGAGATAACTGCCATCTCCTGCTCTCTTGTCATGTAGCCAAGGCTGATCTTCATGAAGAAACGGTCTAACTGCGCTTCCGGAAGCGGGAATGTACCGTAAGACTCGATCGGGTTCTGAGTCGCCATTACAAAGAATGGCTCCGCCATCGGATATGTGGTTCCGTCTACTGTGATCTGAGCCTCTTCCATTGCCTCCAGCAAACTGGACTGTGTACGCGGAGTTGCACGGTTGATCTCATCCGCCAGTACGATATTGGTAAATAACGGTCCTTTTCTGAATTCAAATTCACCGGATTTCTGGTTGTAGAAATTGATACCTGTCAGGTCAGACGGTAATAAGTCCGGTGTAAACTGAATACGCTTAAAATCACTTCCTACTGTTTTGGCAAAAGCTCTTAAGAGCATGGTCTTACCTGTTCCCGGAACGTCCTCTAAAAGAACATGTCCGGAACACAAAAAGCTTACAAAGATCAGTTTGATCTCTTCCTCTTTACCTACAATAACTTTGGAACAACTTTCTACCACTTTTGCTCCATTCTCTTTAAAAATCTTGTAATCCATGTGTTTTCCCCTTATTTTTCTTTGTGTATGATCGGACAGACCATGTATGGCCCGAACAAAAGCAAAACAGCAGAACCCCTGTCATCCGCCTTGCGTGGCAACTCCGGGGGCCTGCTGCCCAAGTCTATAATTGCTTATTCCATATCTCCGCCTTTGACCTGCGGACGACCCAGACTTTCCCACTTCAGGAACGCACTGATAAAACCGTCCACGTCGCCATCCAGAACGTTTCCTACGTTACCAACGGAAAATCCGGTTCTGTGGTCTTTAATCATGGTATACGGCTGTAATACATAAGAACGGATCTGGCTTCCGAAACCATTCTCTAAAACATCACCACGGATATCAGAGATCTTCTCTGCATTTTCCTGCTGTTTCAGCATATACAGTTTCGCCTTTAACATCTGCATTGCCTTATCCTTGTTCTGGAACTGAGAACGCTCATTCTGACACTGAACTACAACACCTGTCGGAATATGAGTAATACGGATCGCAGAAGATGTCTTGTTGACATGCTGTCCGCCGGCACCGCTGGCACGGTATGTGTCAATTCGGAGATCATCCATATTGATCTCAATTTCAATATCCTCTTCGATATCCGGCATAATATCACAGGATACGAAGGATGTCTGTCTCTTACCGTTTGCATTGAACGGAGAGATACGAACGAGGCGGTGTACACCACGCTCGGATTTCATATATCCATATGCATTTTCACCATTGATCTGAACAGTAACCCATTTGATTCCTGCTTCGTCACCATCCTGGAAATCCAGAACTTCCACAGAAAAGCCCTTGCGTTCTGCCCAGCGGCAGTACATACGATATAACATACTGCACCAGTCGCAGGCTTCGGTTCCGCCTGCGCCGGCACTTAATTTTAAAATGGCATTGTTGCTGTCGTATTCACCTGTCAGAAGTGTGCGAAGACGAAGTGTCTCAAACTCAGCCACAAACTCATCCAGCATCTCCTGGATCTCCGGAATGATCTCCGGGTCATTTTCTTCATAACCCATCTCGATCAGAATTCCGATCTCTTCATGCTGATTCTGAAGCTTGTTGAAACCCTCAACCGTATCTTTCAGGACTTTTGCTTCCTTTACCATCTTTGCGGCTCTATCTGCATCTTCCCAGAAGCTCGGCTCTTCCATCGTTCTGTCAAGCTCATCGATCTTTTTCATTTTCGCATCCAGATTTAGTGCAACACGCACTTCCTGGATCGGTTTTTCATATGTCGATAATGTGTATTTAAACTGGTCTAACTCAACCATAGAATACGGTCCTCCCTATATTAAGCCAGTCTTCCACAGCACTGTTTGTACTTTTTACCGGAACCGCACGGACACGGAGAGTTCGGGTAAACCTTCTGCTCTGCCTTCTTCGGTGCCTGTGCAAGGCTCTCATCACGGTTTGTGCTGAGTACTTTGACAGTCTTCTGTCTCTTGATGTCCTGCTCCACTCTTACATGAGTCAGAACACGTACAGTCTCTTCCTGGATCGCAGCAGACATATTTTCGAACATATCAAATGCGCTCATCTTATACTCTACGAGCGGATCCTTCTGGCCGTATGCCTGGAGACCGATACCCTGCTTTAACTGATCCATATCATCGATATGGGCCATCCATTTATTATCAATAACTTTTAAGAGGATCACACGCTCGATCTCACGGATCTTCTCCGGATCCGGGAACTGTGCCTCATGTGCCTCGTAAAGCTTGATCGCCTGTTCTTTCAGGATATGCTTTAATTCGTTTTTCTTCATACCCTTCATTTCCTCAGAATAGAGGATCGGGTTCAGCGGGATCACGTTAAGGAGAAGGTCATTGAGTTCTCTGTAGTCCCACTTCTCTGCCGGCTGATCGTCGCCCACAGACATATCCACTGCATTTTCTACGATATCGCTCATCATCTTAACGATTACATCTCTCATGTTCTCGCCGTTCAGAACCTGCATACGCTCTGCGTAGATAACTTCACGCTGCTCGTTCATAACCTCGTCGTACTTTAAGAGGTTTTCACGGATACCATAGTTGTTTGTCTCGATCTTCTGCTGCGCTTTCTCGATCGCAGAAGACAACATCTTATGCTCGATCTGCTCATTCTCCGGTACACCGAGAGCATTGAACATATCCATTAATTTATCGGAACCGAATAAACGCATCAGGTCATCTTCCAGAGAGATGTAGAAACGGGATTCACCCGGGTCACCCTGACGACCGGAACGTCCGCGAAGCTGGTTATCGATACGTCTGGACTCGTGACGCTCTGTACCGATGATTTTCAGACCGCCGGCAGCTTTTGCAACGTCATCCAGCTTAATATCTGTACCACGACCAGCCATGTTAGTCGCGATCGTAACTGCACCTGTCATACCTGCATCTGCAACGATCTCTGCCTCACGCTCATGGAACTTCGCATTGAGGACATTGTGCGGGATACCGCGTTTTTTCAGTAACTGGCTGAGCATCTCAGATGTCTCGATGGTGATCGTACCAACCAGTACCGGCTGGCCAGTCTTATGAGTTGCTTCGATCTCGTTTACAACTGCCAGGAATTTCTCCTTCTTTGTCTTGTAAACCGCATCATTATGGTCTTTACGCTGAACCGGAACGTTTGTCGGGATCACGATAACGTCCATCTCATAAATGTTACGGAACTCTTTTTCCTCTGTCTGAGCAGTACCTGTCATACCGGCTTTCTTCTTAAACTTGTTGAAGAAGTTCTGGAATGTGATGTTTGCAAGAGTCTTGGACTCCTTACGAACCTGTACACGCTCTTTGGCCTCGATTGCCTGGTGGAGACCGTCAGAATAACGGCGGCCCGGCATAATACGGCCTGTGAACTCATCAACGATCATAACCTGACCGTCTTTTACTACGTAGTCTTTGTCGCGGTGCATCATATAATGTGCGCGAAGAGCAAGAATCATATTGTGCTGGATCTCCAGGTTCTCCGGATCTGCCAGGTTCTCAATATGGAAGAAACGCTCTACCTTCTGCACACCGTCTGCTGTCAGGTTTACAACTTTATCCTTTTCATTCATAACGAAATCTCCGGACTCAGTCATCTCTTCGCCTAACAGGGCTGCTAATTTATTGAACTCAGTCTCCTCACCCAGAGTCATCTGCTGAGCAAGAATGTTGCACATCTCATAAAGTTTTGTGGATTTGCCACTCTGTCCGGAAATGATAAGCGGTGTTCTTGCCTCATCGATCAATACAGAGTCAACCTCATCGATGATACAATAATCAAGGCTGCGAAGAACCATCTCTTCTTTATAGATCGCCATGTTATCACGGAGGTAGTCGAAACCTAATTCATTGTTTGTGACATAAGTGATATCGCATCCGTACTGCTTCTGTCTCTCCTTGGAGTCCATATGATTTAAAACCACACCAACCTTTAATCCAAGGAACTCGTGGATCTGACCCATCCACTCAGCATCTCGTTTCGCAAGGTAATCGTTGACTGTAACGATATGAACACCTTTTCCAGTAAGCGCATTTAAATACGCCGGACATGTGGAAACAAGCGTCTTACCTTCACCTGTCTTCATCTCCGCGATACGGCCCTGGTGGAGGACAATACCACCGATCAGCTGTACCGGATAATGCTCCATATTTAATACACGCTTACCTGCCTCGCGGACAGTAGCGAACGCCTCCGGAAGAAGATCATCCAGAGTTTCACCCTTTGCCAGACGCTCTTTAAACTTTCTTGTCTGGTCTTTTAATTCTTCATCGCTCATCGCCTGCATCGTCGGACGCAGGTTTTCAATTTTATTTACAATCGGTTTGATCGCTTTTAACTCACGGTCACTGTGTGTACCAAACACTTTCTCAAAAAGACCCATTTTTTACTCCTAGCTTATAAATTGGTATACTTACCTAATGATACAATCCTTTGTATTTTAGCACTTTCGCATTCCTAATTCAACGGGTTCCGTAATTTTTTACAATTCAGTTACAAAATGTTCACAAAATCCGTCGACATAATTCTACCGTTTATTGTAAACCAGACAAATTGCACAAAATTTATGTTCGATTTTTGACTTATCCACTTTATCCACATTAATCCACAATTCCCTTGTTGAAATCTTTCCACTCAAAATATGCCCATTTTATGGGACAAATCCACTTATACACCAAGTTATCCACATTATCCACAATTTTATCCACGGGAAAACTATCGAATCCATCGGTTTTCTCAGTTGTTTTATTTTTGTACACATTTTATAAAATTTTATTTTTCGACATCTTTTTACCACAAAACCATTGACAACGATCGAACCGTGTCATGAATTTTATATCGTTTTAATACTCTTTTTATATCTTTAAATTGTCGCAAATCTTTCGGATATTAGTTGTATTTCACAGACTTATATGGTATAATAAATCCATCCTAATAAAGAAGGAGTGATTCTATGCGTTATATCATTAGTGGAAAAAACATCAACGTTACAGAACCTTTAAAAGAGGCTGTAGAGAGCAAACTTTCTAAACTTGACCGCTATTTTTCTCCGGATACTGAAGTGCATGCTACACTAAGCGTAGAAAAAGACCGTCAGAACATCGAGGTCACAATTCCGATCAAAGGCACCATTATCCGTGCTGAACAGGACTCCAACGATATGTACGTTTCTATCGACCTTGTAGAAGAGGTGATCGAGCGTCAGATCAAAAAATATAAAACAAAAATTGTCGACAAAAAACAGAGCGCAACTGCATTCAGCGATCTGTTTATCCAGGAAGAAGCTGAACCGGACGACAGCATCAAGATCGTAAAAACAAAACGTTTTGCTATGAAACCGATGGATCCGGAAGAAGCTTGCTTACAGATGGAACTGTTAGGACATGACTTCTTCATGTTCCTCAATTCTGAAACAGAGCAGATCAATGTGGTTTACAAGAGAAAAGCAAACACATATGGTCTGATCGAACCGGAAAATTAATCAATTGATCATAGTGAAAGGGGCATCGCAAGATGCCCCTTTTCTTGATACATATATTAATCTGGTTTTAATTGAGTTTGTAACACTACGAGTGGATTTTAGTTTAGTAAAAAATGTATACAATATATGATAGAAAAACCATACATATATTGCTATTATATTTTTACTAACTTAAATCCACATTTACTCTACAATCTTTAACACTTCAAACGCATATGCGATACCATCATCTTCCACACTCTTAGTGATGAATTCCGCATATGGTTCCAAGACCTCTGCATGGTCTTCCATGATAACGGAATGGCAGGCATATTTGATCATTGCAAGATCGTTGCTGCTGTCTCCGAAAGCATAGGACTCCTCCCACGGGATCTGGAAATAGTCCAGGATGAATGCCATAGCAGTTGCCTTATCAAAGCCTTTCGGAACACATTCGAACAGATCATGTCCTCGGTCGATCCAGTCAAAATCCGGTTCAAGAAATTTCTTAAAACCGTCCATATCACTGTTCTCATCCTGACGAACGCAGAATTTATCAAACACGATCGGTCCTTTTTTCCAATCAGCTTCAAACATCACACCGGTTCCAAGGAAACGGTCCTTTACCTTCTGTACACCCGGCATATGAGACTGACCGGTCTGTACAAAGATTCCGTTTGGCCCTTCCAGAATACCATCCAGTTTGTGCTGAAGGATCCCTTTTTGGATCTCGAAACGACGCTCCGCAGAAATTACGTGATGCATCAGTTTACGACCCTCTACCTCGATCAATGTACCACAGCCACAAAGATATCCGTCCACTTCAATCTTTCCCTCCAGTTCCTGCATTAAGATCCTGGAACGGCCTGTATTGATAAAAACCATGTGGCCGGCTTCGCGTGCCTTTTTAATCGCTTCCTCTGCACTCTTCGGAAGTATTTTGGTTCCGTCTGTGAGAAGTGTGCCATCAATATCAAAAAATAATGCTTTTCTTGTCATATTATTCCGTTACAGTTGATTTTCCAAGAAGGAAATAGTTTGCAGCACCCATATTAAATGCTCTCTGAGCAGTTGCCTCATCCACCTGTGCTAACAGAGCCTCTGCATTTTCAAAGCCATTCATCTGTGCGATCATATCTTTCTGCTCGTCTGTTGCAGATAAGTTTTCCTTTTCGATCAACGCATTCAAAGCCATCTCCTGCTTCACAATCTCTGTTGCATATGCTTCCAGATCTTCCGGAGTCATACCAAGGAAATAGGATAAGAAATCTTCAAATGCAAAACCGTACATATCAGCCTGTGCCTGGTATGTAGCTGTCATCTGAGACAACATCTGCTCTGCTGCATCCGGATCTACTGTGATCTCAGAATTTTCAACCAGCTGCATAAGAACTTCTGCGCCCGCATTTACATAGAAGTCGTACTCTGCCTGAAGTTCCAGATCCTTCTGAACATCAGTCTTTAACATCTCCAGAGTCGCAGATTCATCACCCATCACTCTCTTTGCAAGATCATCGTCTACCTTAGAGCCCTCTGCACTTGCAAGGCTGTTTAATTTTACTTTGAAAACAACTTCCTTGCCTGCGAGTTCTGCACTGTGGTACTGTTCCGGGAATTTTAAATTTAAGTCTCTTTCTTCACCGATCTCCATACCAACAACGCCATCCTCGAAGCCGTCGATAAAACTGCCGCTTCCAAGTACGAGATCATAACCAGCTGCTGTACCGCCATCGAACGCTACATCTCCGTCGTAACCTGCATAATCAATGTTTGCTGTATCACCAAGCTGTGCCGGACGGCCTGTGATCTGCACCGGATAGAGTTCTGCAAGATATTCCAATTCACTCTGCAGATAATCCTCTGTAATCTCTGTTTTCACAATTGTGCGTGTCAGATTTGTGTAATCACCAAGTACGATCTTTGCTTCGTCAGTCAGTTCCTCTGCAGACTTTGTCTCGTATACAACAGCCTCGGTTGCGGCTGCAGTTGTTGCTGTATTTTCACTTTTTCCACAGCCGATCATTACAACCATAGCGGCTGCCAGGGCAATACCTGCCTTTACCAAACTATTTTTCTTCATTTCTTTTCCCTTCAACATCTAATTATTTCGCAGCATTCTCGATCAGGAAGTAAGTACCTGCATACATACCGTACATCTTC